>NZ_JBEXOS010000032.1:0-86249 GCF_040611655.1 Streptomyces sp. NPDC006552 | reverse complement strand
AGCCGCCTCGGCGGTGACGGCCCGCCTCGCCCTCACCCTCGCCTCCCGCACCGGCTTTTCCCGTGCCCGGGTCAGCCGCCGACGTACCAGCTGAATCCGCCATTGGCCGCGACGATCATCATCACGATGAAGAGGACCACGTCGATGATGCCCAGAATGAGGCCGGCCTTGGCCATTCCGCCGCCGCTCGCGGCCTTCTGGCGCAGCGCCAGCGCGCCGAAGATGATCGCGAGCGGGCCCAGGACGAAGCTGAGGAAGAACAGCCCGACGATGCCGCAGACAAGTCCGGCTATTGCGAGGCCATTGGTCCGGGAACCGGAGGAAGCAGCAGGACGACTACCGTAAGCCGACATGGTCCACATCCCTTGCAGGTCGCTTTACAGGACTTCGTTACGCACCTCCGGGTGCCCCGGAATTCGGCGCGCAGTCAGCCGACTATGCGGAAAATAAGCGGACTTGGAGATTCACCTGCCGCGCCGGAGGCTCCGCCCCGCCTCGATCGCCTCGCGGTCGCCCGGTGGTTGGATCGGCCCAGCCGCTGAACCCATACGATCTCGACCACCGGACCCATACGATCAGGAGCCTTCCCGTGACCCGACTCCTCCCGGCCCTCGTCGACACCCCGGACCGGCCGGCGCTGCGGTTCGGCGACCGCGCCCTGACCTACGGCGAACTGGCCGCGGCCGCCGCGCCGTTGGCGGACCGGCTCCGAGGCTCGGCCCGGGTCGCCGTCTGGGCGACACCGACCCTGGAGACCGCGGTCGGCGTGGTCGCCGCGCTGCTGGCCGGGGTCGCCGCCGTGCCGGTCAACCCGAAGTCGGGCGCGAGCGAGCTGGGCCACATCGTGGCGGACAGCGCGCCCGACGCGGTCCTTGCGGCGCCGGGCACCGAACTGCCGCCCGCGCTGGCTGCGTTGGACCGTATCGACGTGACCGTACCGACCCGGCCGGGGCCGCCCGCCGCCCTTCCCGAGGAGCCCGCGGACCCCGCCACCCCGGCCTTCGTCGTCTACACCTCCGGCACCACCGGCCCGCCCAAGGGCGCCGTGCTGCCGCGCCGCGCCGTCTCCGCCACGCTCGACGCGCTCGGCGACGCCTGGGGCTGGACGGACCAGGACACCCTGGTGCACGGGCTGCCGCTGTTCCACGTGCACGGCCTGATCCTGGGGATCATCGGCCCGCTGCGCCAGGGCGGCGCGGTGCGGCACCTGGGGCGGTTCGACACGGACGGCGTGACGCGCGAGCTGGCGTCCGGCGCCACGATGCTCTTCGGCGTCCCCACGATGTACCACCGCCTCGCCGAGGCGCTGCCCGGCGACCCGGCACTCGCCGAGGCGCTGGCCAGCGCCCGGCTGCTGGTCTCCGGCTCGGCGGCGCTCCCGGTCCACGACCACGAGCGGATCACCGCGGCGACCGGGCAGCGCGTCGTCGAGCGGTACGGCATGACCGAGACCCTGATGAACACCAGCGTGCGCGCGGACGGCGAGCCGCGTCCCGGCACGGTGGGCGTGCCGCTGCCCGGCGTGGAGCTGCGCCTGACGGAGGAGGACGGCACGAGCGAGGTCCCCGCCGGCGACCCCGAGGCGGTCGGCGAGATCCAGGTCCGGGGCCCGAACCTGTTCCTGGAGTACCTGAACCGGCCCGACGCCACGGCGGCCGCGTTCGCGCCGGGCGGCTGGTTCCGCACCGGCGACATGGCCGTGCGCGACCGGGACGGCTATGTCCGCATCATCGGCCGCAAGGCCACCGACCTCATCAAGAGCGGCGGCTACAAGATCGGCGCGGGCGAGATCGAGAACGCGCTCCTGGAACATCCCGGCGTCAAGGAGGCCGCCGTCACCGGCGCCCCCGACCCCGACCTCGGGGAGCGGGTGGTGGCCTGGATCGTGCCGGCCGACCCGGCGGACCCGCCGCGGGCCGGGGCCCTCGCCGACCACGTCGCCGCCCGGCTCGCCCCGCACAAGCGGCCCCGCACGGTCCGCTACCTCGACATGCTGCCCCGCAACGACATGGGCAAGATCCTGAAGCGGGCCCTCCCGGATGGCTGACTCCGCGGGCGCCCGCGGGGTCCTGGCCGCCCTGTGCGACCCCGGCACCTTCCGCGCGCTGCCGCTCCCGCCGCCGCCGGACCGTCCCGACCCGCTCGGCTGGCCGGAGTACGCGGACGCGCGGGCGCGGGCGGCGGCCAGGACCGGCGAGTCGGAGTCCGTCGTCACCGGCACCGCCGCGGTCGAGGGCACCACCGCCGTCGTCCTCGCCTTCGAGTTCGGCTACCTGGGCGGCTCCCTCGGCCAGGAGACGGGCGACCGCATCGAGGCCGCCCATGGGTACGCCCGCGCCCACCGCCTGCCGGTGGTCCCGGTCGTCGCCACCGGTGGCAGCCGCATGCAGGAGGGCATGATCGCGCTGACCCAGCTCCAGCGGGTGGCCCGGCAGTCGGCGCTGACCCGCGCCGCGGGCCTGCCCCAGATCGCCGTGGTGCGCGACCCCACGACCGGCGGCGGCTGGGCCACCCTGGGCGCGGGCGCCGACCTGACGCTCGCCGTGCCGGGGGCGCAGATCGGCTTCGCGGGCTCGCGCGTGCGCCCGCCGGACGCGGACCCGGCGGCGTACACCGCACAGGCGCAGTTGCGGGCGGGCGCGGTCGACGCGGTGGTGGCGCCGGAGGAGCTGCGCGGTGCGCTGGGTCGTGGGCTGCGGCTGCTGACCCGGCCCTGCACCTCCCCCGCGCCGGTCCCCCACGCGCTCGGCCGCACCGACCTGCCGGCCACCGGGTGGGAGGCGGTGCTGCGCGCCCGCGCTCCCGAACGCCCGCGCGCGGCCGCGTACTTGGCGGCCTACTTCGAAGAGCGGGTGGAGCTGCGCGGGGACCGGGCGGGCGGCTGCGACGACGGCATGCTCTGCGGTTTCGGTGAGCACGAGGGGCGGACCGTCGCGTACGCGGCGCAGTGCGGCACGGCCACCACCCCGGCCGGTTACCGCACGGCCACGCGGCTGCTGCGGCTCGCCGGCCGGCTCGGCGTCCCGGTGCTCACCCTGGTGGACACGCCGGGGGCGGCGAGCGGCGCCGCGGCGGAGCGGGCGGGCGTGGGCCCGGCCGTCGCCGAGCTGTTCCTGGCGCTGGCCGAGTCGCCGGCGCCGGTCACCACGCTCGTCATCGGCGAGGGCGGCTCGGGCGGCGCGCTGGCACTGGCCGCGCCGGGCCGCACGTGGGTGGCCCCGGACGCGTACTTCTCGGTGATCGCGCCGGAACTGGCCGCCGCGATCCTCAAGCGCCCCGCCGACCGGGCCCCGCAGACCGCCGACCAACTCGGCATCAGACCGCAGGACTTGGTGGACCTCGGTGTCGTCCGCGGGATCGCGGAGCCACCCCCGGCATGATCGGGAAACGAACAGGCGCGCAGTTGTTCCCGCGAACAGGTGATCGTGGCGCCAGAAATTGCATGAGGCACGGATGACCAACGATGCTTACGGGGCGCAAGCAACGGGCTGCAGACCGTAGTTGTCGCGCACCCGGCCCATGTCCCATACAGGGCCGGGGTGTTGTCCCACACACATGCACCATCGCAAGGAGACGCATCACCATGAACCTGCTCACCGACATCCTCGCCGGCCTCGTCCACTTCGTCGGCTGGCTGGTGTAACACCGCCGGATGCCAGCGCGGCGCCGCCCTCCCCGGTCCCACGGGAAAGGCGGCGCCGTCGCGTTGTCGCGTACCCGCTCAGCGGCGGGTGACGCACGGACCCCGGCGGTGTGCGGTCACCTGACGCCCGCCGCCCGGATGATTTCCTGGGTGACCGAGCCTCCCCGGTCGTCCCGGGCCGAGGCGCGCAGCGAGAGGTACGCGGCCCCGCGCGGCACATGCAGGCTGCCCTTCCAGGAGGCCCCGCCACCGCCCTTCAGCGCCACCCGCGTCCAGCTCGCGCCGTCGTCGTAGGAGACTTCCAGCTTGCCGCCGCCGATGGTGCCGGTGCCGGACGCGTCCTTGACGTAGGCGCCGAAGATCCCGACCGGGACGGACCGGCCGCCGCGGACGTCGCCCGCGAGATCGGTGTCGAGGTCGAAGCCGAGGTTGATCAGCGGCAGATACGTCCACCGGCCCTCGGGCGTCGCCGCCGACCTGACGGTCCACTCGGCGTGGCCCTTGGTCGACAGTTCCCAGCGCGCCGGGTCGAGCGTGGTGTCCGTGGCGACGGTGTAGGTGTGCTCGGCCGGGTCGGCGTCCCACACGTACACGCCGGAACTCTTCTTCCGGTCGACCTGCACCCCGTCCACGGAGACGGACGTGTACTGGTCCATGCCGTTCGTCTCGCTGCTCCACGCGTCGCCGAAGCCGGTGTGGTCGGGACCCGAGTCGCCCCAGCCGGGCGTGTTGAACTGCAGGGTGGAGCCGGAGCGCTGCTGGCCCCAGCCGAGCCCGCTGCCCAGCCACGGGTGCCAGACCGGCTTGAACCAGTCCAGCTCCTGGTGCGTACCGCCCCGGTAGGCGACCAGGCCGCTGCGCTGCTCCAGGTCGGTCGGGCCGGTCTGCACGGACTCGTGCCAGGTCTGGCCCGCGCCGGTGGAGACGTAGTCGGTGCGCTCGGCCGGGTAGGCGATCTGCTCCAGGAAGCCGAGGCCGATGGGGAAGGTGTCGGTGATCGAGTAGCGGAACTCGCCGCCGTTCTGCGGCTTCACCGCGTGGTACCGCGCGTCCAGGACGGCCAGGTCCCGCTTGCCCGGCGTGAACCGCAGGCTCCCCTTCGGCACGCCTCCCCGGTGCGCGTCGGTGAGGTCGTAGACCCACGGCGTGTACCGGGTGCCCGTGGTCGTCAGGCTCCGGCCGGCCGCGGCGAGCCGGGCGAGCGCGGCGCCGTCGGCCGCGTCGACGGAGGCGATCTGCAACGGCCGGTCGGCGCCGTCCTCCGACCCGAACCAGGCGCTCAGCCGCCCCGCCTCGCCGTCGGTGACGAACAGGGCCCTGGCCCCCGCGTCCTGCGCCGCCTGGGCGAGGCGGTCCGGGGTGACAGTGCCGCCGCGGCGCACCAGGACGGCCTTGCCGCGCACGTCCTTGCCCGCGTAGTCGGCGGGAGTGCCCGCGCCCGCGTCGACGATCCGCAGCCGGCTGCGGCCCTCGATCAGCGTGCCGCCCGCCTGCACGGTGGCTTCGCGCACCCCGTCGGCCTGGAGCACCGGCTTGCCGAGCCGCCACACGGTCCGGTACTCGAAGCTGCCCTCGCGCACCTTGTGGGTGGGTGCGGCGAAGACGCTGTCGTACGTCACCGGCAGCTGCACGGCGCTCATGTACGCGGCGCCGCCCGCCTTCCGGTCGGCCTCCATGACGAGCTGCCGGGTCTGCGTGGTGCGCCCGACGTCGGCGGTGATCTCCGTCAACTGCCGCCCGTCGAGGGTGATCTCGCGGTCCCGGTCGAGTACGACCTCCGGGTCCGCGAGGTAGCCGAGCCCGAGCGAGTCCTTGCCGTGGCTGCCGCGCACGTCGAGGTAGGACTCCAGGTAGTACGAGCCGGGCTTCAGACGCAGCTGCAGGGTGCCGGAGTCACCGACGGTGGCGGGGAACGGGTCGGTGGCTCCGGTGAGCTGCTGCACCCCGAGGGAGGCGGCGCTCGGCGCGCCGGACCGGTCCTTCACATGGACGGTCAGCGTGTACCGCTCCTCCTCCTTCACGAGCCCGAACGCCGTGTGCGCGACGGGCGTTCCGCCCGCACTCGCGACGATCTGCCCGCTGGTGTTGCCGACCGGCGCCTGCGCGCCGTCGCCGGTGACGGTCGTGGCGGCGGTGCCGTGCGCGGGAACGCTCAGCGTGGTGCGGGCGAGCGTGGCGACACCGTCTGCCGCGCCCTGCACGGCGAGGCTCAACTCAACTGCCCTGTCACCGGAGTTGCTGTACGTGAGGGTCTTCGTCACCGGCTTGTTGTCCTCGTACGGCCAGGTGTACGAGCCGAGGTCGGCGCTGCCGGTGGCGGTGATCCGCGCCCCGATCGCGTCGGGCGCGCTGACCCGCCCGGCGCCCAGTACGTAGGCGGAGGTCTCGAGTTCGACGCTGCTGGACATCAGGGCGTCCTTGAGCCGCGCGCCCGTCCAGTCCGGGTGTTCCTGGGCGAGCAGCGCGGCCACCCCGGCGACGTGCGGCGTCGCCATCGACGTACCGCTCATCCGGACGTACGAGCCCTCGCCCGCGGCCAGTGAGGAGCGCGCGGCCAGGATGTCCACGCCCGGCGCGGAGACGTCCGGCTTGAGGGCGTTGTCCCCGGCACGCGGGCCCTGGCTGGTGAAGTAGGCGGCCTGGTCGGCGGAGTCGACGGCACCGACGGTCAGCGCGGCGTCGGCGGCGCCGGGCGAGCCGATGGAGCCGGGCGCGCCGCTGTTCCCGGCGGCGATGACGAAGAGGGCGCCGGTCTGCGCGGAGAGGGCGTCGACGGCGGCGGCCATCGGATCGGTCCCGTCGCTGGCCTCCTGCGAGCCGAGGCTCATCGAGACGACCTTGGCCCCGATGTCCTTGGCGGCCCACTCCATCCCGGCGATGATCTGCGACTCGGTGCCGGAGCCCTCGTCGCTGAGCACCTTGCCGACGGCGAGCGCGGCCTCCGGGGCGACGCCCTTCTCCTTGCCGTCGGAGGCGGCGCCGGAGCCGCCGACGGTCGAGGTCACATGGGTGCCGTGGCCGTCGCGGTCGGCGACCTCCTCGCCCTCGATGAACGACTTCGAGGCGGTGACCCGGGAGGCGAGATCCGGGTGGGCGGGGTCGTAGCCGGTGTCGAGGACGGCGACCTTCACGCCCTTGCCGGTGAGCCCGGCCTCCCATGCCGTCGGGGTGCCGATCTGTTCGTTGCTCTCGGCCATGTCGGCCGTGACGCGCCCGTCGAGCCAGATCTTGCTGACGCCGTCCGCGAACCCCTTCCCCGTGGTGGCGGCCTCCCAGAAGGTGCGCCCCTTGCCGGCATCGAGGGCGGCGCCGCCGATGCTGGCGAGGGCGCGGGTGCGCTCGGCGCCCTTCGGGACGGCGCGGGCGCCGCGGGCGGCCGTGCCGCCGTAGGTCACGATGAGGGGCGTCGCGTCGGCCTTGCCGTCCGCGAGGCCCTGCCGTATCAGCGCGCTGACGTCGAACAGGCGCGCGTCGAGGGTGCCCGCGGCCAGGTAGGGCCGGGCCTCGTCCGGCACGACGTGGACGTCACCACGCACCACCTGCGTGCGCACCGCGCCGGTCGCGCCCTTGGCACGGTCCACGGTGACGGCCTTCTTGCCGCCGCCCAGCTCGGTCACGGTCACCTTGTCGCCGGTCACCAGGGTCACGGTGTGCGCGGCGGTCGCGGCCTTCGCCGCCTTGGTCACCGTCGTCGTCCTCGCTGCGGCCGTGGGGGCGGCCTGGGCACCGCCGCCGGGCAGCAGCGCGCACGCGATGCCGGCCGACAGCAGGGCCGCGCCGCGTCTCGCGGCAGGTCCTCTGGTCATCGTCGCCTCTCTTCGTCGGCCCCGGGTCGGGGGTCACCCGAGTGCTGGGAAGAGTCTCAAGCCGCATCTGTTACAGGGGAGTTGACGGGAGCTGGCGGAAAGCTGCCCTGGCACGTTCCCGCCAGGCGTTCGGCGCGGTTCCGGACCTACCGAACGCAACGTCAGGTGAGGCCAGCACAAAGGCTGATGACGGGCAGTCAGCCGCCGGCAGATTCACCTGTCCGGCCCTGCCCCGCCCGGCCCATCCCAGCGCGCGCGGTCCACGGCCCGCGCGCACGATGCCAAGAGGGCCGCAGTTGCGGTCCGCCCACGGTCTGTGCTCTCGGGAGGATCTGCCATGACCGCCAGTCTGGAGCAGCTGATCCGCTGCCACTTCGCCGTCGACCTGGGTGCCGCGCGCACCCGCGTCTATGTGAAGGGAGTCGGCCTCGTCGTCGACGAGCCGAGCGCGGCGGCGGTCAACACCCGCACCGGCGCCCTGATCGCGGTCGGCGAACTCGCGGAGCGGATGACCGGCCGCACCCCCGGCCACATCCGTGTGGTGCGCCCCGTCTCCGGCGGCTGCGTCGTCGACATCGACATGGCCCAGCGGATGCTGCGCCATCTGATCGGCGACAAACTCCGGCGCACCCTGCGCCGCAAGCCCCGGCTGCGCGCGGCGGTCTGCACCCCGCACGACATGGACCCGCTGGCCCGGCGCGCCATGATCGAGACCCTGGTCGGACTCGGCGCGCGCCGCGTCGAGTGCGTCGACACCCTGGTCGCGGCGGCCGTCGGCTGCGGCCTGCCGGTCGAGCAGCCGGAAGCCACCATGATCATCGTGAGCGGCACGGCCACCACGCAGATCGCGGTGCTCTCGATGGGCTCCATCGTGACGGCGGTCAGGGTCCCGGTCGGCGGCGACGCCATCGACCACGCGGTCATCCAGCACCTGCGCCAGCAGCACGCGCTGATGCTCCCGTCGCAGACCGTACGTCCCTTGCAGGTCACCCTGAGCGGCAACGGCCTGACCACCCAGGGCCCGGACCGCACCGAGGTCCACGGCCGCGACGCGACGACGGGCCGGGCCCGCTCGGTGCAGGTCGAGACGGCGGCGGTCCGCGACGCGATCCACGCCCCGCTCACCGCCGTGCTCGACGGCATCAGCAAGGTGCTGCGCGAGTGCCCGCCCGATCTCGTCGCCGACCTCGCGGAGCGCGGCATCATGATGGTCGGCGGCTCGGCCCGGCTGCCCGGCCTCGACGCGATGCTGAGCGAGGCGACCGGTATGCCGGTGCGGGCCGCGGAGCGTCCTGATGTCTGTGCGGTGCGGGGGCTGGGGGCGATGATGGAGGGCCGGATCCAGCCGATGGTCCTGGACCCGGCGGCCACACCTGGTGTGGGCCTGGGGGCCGGTTCGGGGGCGGGCCCGGGGGTGGACCCGGCGGCGTTCTCCTCGGCACCTGCGGCCGGCCCGGGGGCGGCCCCCTCGGCAGGGCTGGCCTCGGGGCCCTCCGCCTCGGCGGTCGGCCCGGGGGTGGATCCGGCGGCGTTTTCCTCGGCGCCCCCGGGGACGGACCCGGCGGCCGGCCCCACGCCGGGCACCTCGTCGGCCGGCCCGGGGCAGCCCCCCGCGGCAGGCCCGTCAGCGAACCGTTGGGCCGGCCAGACACTGAATTCCCCGGCGGGCCACCCGGCCGGCCCGACGCCGAACCCCTCGGCGGGCGCAGGGCTGGACCCCGCGGCCGAACCGTCAGCGAACCTCTCGGCCCGCCCGTCGGCGGATCCGTCAGTGGGCCCTTCGGCCAACCCGCCGGGTGCACCGTCGGCCAACCCGTCGCCGGACGCCCCAAAGGGGCGGAGGCTGGGCCGGTGGTGGGGCAGGGCGTCTGCGAACCCCTCGGCCGGACCGTCGGCCACCCCGTCGCTGAACCCCCCGGCGGGCTCCCCGACGGGCCACCCGGCCGGCCCGAGGCTGGACCCGCCGCACGGCTCGCCGGCGAACCCTTCGGCCAACCCGTCGGCCAACCCATCGCTGAACCCCCCGGCGGGTTCATCGGCCGACCCAAGGCTGAACGCGTCAGTGAACCCGTCGGCCAACCCGACAGCGGCCCCGCCCGCCACCCCCTCGCCGACCCCTCCGGCCCGCCCGTCGATGGACCCCTCCGCCAATCCGCCGGCGAACCCCCCGGCCACCCCGCCGGCGGCCCCCTCCACCGAGCCGTCCCCCAACCGGTCATCCGACTGACCCCCACCAGCACCAGAACCAGCACTGGCGCCCGGCACCAGCACCGACCGGCCGCACCAGACCGGCACCAGCACCAACCCGGCCGCACCACATTCCCACCAACCAGTCACACTGGCCCCGCACCCGCAAGACCGTACGAGGCGGACCCCCGATGACCGCAGCGCCGCGCGAACCCGTCCCTCCCGCCGGGCTCTCCGTCCTCCTCGACGCCGTGCTGGACATCGGCTCGGAGCTCGAACTGCGCCCCACCCTTCAACACCTGGTGGAGAGCGCCGTCGCCCTGACCGGCGCCCGGCACGGCGTCCTCGGGGTCCTGGACCCCGGCCGCGGCGGCCTCGTAGCAGCGGTCGGCACCGGGGACGGCCCGCCCGGCCTGCCGCCGGACGAGGACCCGGACACGGTCGTGCACGGCCCGGACACCCTGGCCGTCCCCGTCCACGTACAGCAGACCGTCTTCGGCCGCCTGCGCCTCACCGGCAAGCTGCCCGCGCCGGGCCCGGGCGGCTTCACCGACGACGACCTCGACCTCGTGCGCATCCTCGCCACCCAGGCGGGAATCGCCATCGGCAACGCCCGTCTGTACGAGACCGCCCGGCAACGCGAACGCTGGATCGAGGGCGCCGCCGCGGTGACCACCGCACTGCTCACCGGCCGCCCCGGGGATGCTTTGACGACGGTGGCGGAAGAGGCCAGGCGGCTCGCGGGCGCCGAGGCCGGGGTGGTTCTGCAGCCCACCGAGGCGGGCGGGATGGAGATCGTGGCGGCCGCCACGACGGACGACCCGGCGACCCTGCTCGGCGCGACGATCCAGCCCGGCAGCGCGGTCCTCACCCAGCTCCTGACCGGGGAGCCGGTCTTCATCGACGACTCGGCGACGGACCCGCGGATGACCACCGAGGTACGGTCCCGGTTCGGCCCGAGCATGATGCTGCCGCTCCAGGCGGCAGGCCGGCTGATCGGCACGCTGGCCCTGCCCCGCGGCCCCGGTGCGCGGCCCTACACCTCCGTGGACCACCTGCTGGCCACCCAGTTCGCCACCCAGGCGGCCCTCGCCCTGGTCCTGGCCGAGGCACAGGCCGGCCGTGAGCGGCTCGCCGTCTTCGAGGACCGCGACCGCATCGCCCGCGACCTGCACGACCTGGTCGTCCAGCGGCTGTTCGCGACGGGCATGATGCTCGAATCGACGCAGCGCCGCACGCGGGCGCCCGAGGTGCGCGAGACGCTCTCGCACGCGGTGGACGAGCTGGAGTCGACGATCCAGGAGGTCCGCACCACGATCTTCGCCCTCCAGCAGCCACCCGCCGACGCCCCCACCACGTTCCGCGGCAAGGTGCTCCGGGAGACGGCGGGCGCCGCCGCGATCCTCGGATTCATGCCGTCGGTGCACTTCACGGGCCCGGTCGAGACCGCGCTCGACGAGGCGGTACAGGGCGGGCTCCTGACGCGGCTGCGGCGGGATCTGGCGGTGGCCTCACGCCGCACGGCGGTCTCCCGTATCGACATCACGATCGACACCCGGGCAACTCTCCCGGACGGCAGACCCGGGGTACGTCTGACGGTGACGGACGACGGCACCCGAGAGGAAGGGGAAGAGCCGACGGCAACGGCGACGGAGTGGCACGCCCCGCTCTGATCCCCACCTGGACCCCGGCGCGACCGCAAGTACTCGTGTGCTGGTTGTCCGCGGTCATCGCACGTCTCTGCCACGCACGTCGAGGGGCCCGGGCGCATGGTCGCGCCCGGGCCCCGAAGGAACTGTTACACCATCTGCCGGCCTTGCTCGTGCGCCGGCCTTCTGTGTCCGCCGTCCCGAGTGAACTGCCGTCGGGGATGCGGGGATCGCGGTTGCTTGACCTCAGACCACCTCACGTTCGATGTCCTGCGGTACCCGGGCTCCATACATCGACCCGGGCGATCCTGATGGCGCCTGCTCCTCCGTTCTGTCCCTCTGGGATGAATCACTTACCTACTACTGGTGTCGCGGTGTTGCGTACTGCCGACGGCCTGTCCCAGCGCCACCTTTTCGACAGCCAGCCCCGTTGCCCGTCCTGCATCTGCTTGTGGCTTGGAACCCCACTGCCGAACCTCCCGGTGCGCGCGCCCGCAGCCGACGCCTTCACCGAGG
Source organism: Streptomyces sp. NPDC006552 (assembly GCF_040611655.1). Lineage (NCBI taxonomy): Bacteria > Bacillati > Actinomycetota > Actinomycetes > Kitasatosporales > Streptomycetaceae > Streptomyces > Streptomyces sp. NPDC006552. The sequence continues at coordinate 74,448 of NZ_JBEXOS010000032.1, read as the reverse complement.
TACCGCTCACGTGCTTGCACTGCGGTCCTGCACACGGCACTTACTGATACCGCACCAGCTCTACTGCTGTGGCGCCCCTGAGCACTGCGGGCAACCCGGTCCGGCAGCCAGCCCCGTCACCGTCCTGCGAAAACCCTGGCTCCGGAACTCCACCACCGCACCGTTCTGCGTACTGCACTTACTGGTACTGCTGCCCGGCAGTTCGTCTCTGCCGGGCCTTGCTCGATCTCGACTACGAGAGAAACCATAACCACGGCACCACCCAATGTCTACTCCCGCCAACACAGATTTTCGTTCGAACCGAAGGAAGGACTTCGATCCGGAGGAAGGACTCTGGCCTCGGCCGCCGAGGAGCGTGCCGGAGGCGCAGTGCCGGAGTGACGAGAGAGGCGCGCTGGGGGTACTGGGCAGACCGGCGCTGTTCTGAACGTGCTCGGAGTAGGCGAAAGCCCCTTGCCGCGAAAGCGTCAAGGGGCGCTGCGAGCTACGCCGTTCGCGTCGCTACGCACTATGGCTGCGCCGCAGGCGGGATAGACGCTCGCCGGGCGGAGCCGCATCCGGACCAGCGTCGACACGCGCCTCCTACAGAGGCTCAGGCCGCCGCATCGAAGGCGGTCTGTCGCGCCGCTGCGCGCCGGGCACCAGAGGCGCGGCTTCGTCGGCCGCGGGAGGTGGCGGTGCGGGCGCGCCGTTCGGCGACCGGTGCGGTGATGACGACCGGGACGCCGGAGGGACTCTGGGCGCCGGTGATCCGGCTCAGGGCTTCCTCGCCGGAGCGGACCTGGGTGGTGAGCGCGGTGATGCCCGCGACCGCCATCAAGCGCGTCATCTCTCGACGCTGGTTGGGCATGACCAGGGTGACGACGCTGCCGGACTCGCCCGCCCGTGCGGTGCGGCCGCCACGGTGCAGGTAGTCCTTGTGGTCGGTCGGCGGGTCGACGTTGACGACGAGGTCGAGGTTGTCGACGTGGATGCCGCGCGCGGCGACGTTGGTCGCGACCAGCACGGTGACGTGGCCGGTCTTGAACTGGGTCAGGGTGCGGGTCCGCTGGGGCTGGGACTTGCCTCCGTGCAGCGCGGCGGCCCGTACGCCATTGCTGAGCAGGTGTTCTGTCAGTCGGTCGACGGCGTGCTTGGTGTCGAGGAACATGATCACGCGGCCGTCGCGCGCCGCGATCTCCGTCGTCGTCCGCTGCTTGTCGGCGCCGTGGACGTGCAGGACGTGGTGCTCCATCGTCGTGACCGCGCCGGCCGAGGGGTCGACGGAGTGGACGACGGGGTCGGTGAGGTAGCGGCGGACCAGCAGGTCGACGTTGCGGTCCAAAGTGGCGGAGAACAACATCCGCTGCCCCTCGGGGCGTACCTGGTCCAGCAGGGCGGTGACCTGCGGCATGAAGCCCATGTCGGCCATCTGGTCGGCCTCGTCCAGGACCGTGATCGCGACCTGGTTCAGGCGGCAGTCACCACGGTCGATGAGGTCCTTCAGCCGGCCGGGGGTGGCGACGACGACCTCGGCACCGGTCCTCAGCGCATTGGCCTGACGGCCGATGGGCATACCGCCCACCACCGTCGCCAGGCGCAGCTTCGCCGCGCGGGCGTACGGGGTCAGTGCCGTGGTGACCTGCTGGGCCAGCTCGCGAGTGGGAACGAGGACCAGGGCCAGCGGCTGCCTGGGCTCGGCGCGCTGCCCCGCAGTACGGGCCAGCAGGGCCAGGCCGAAGGCGAGGGTCTTGCCGGAGCCGGTGCGGCCGCGGCCCAGGACGTCACGGCCGGCGAGGGTGTTGGGCAGCGTCGCGCCCTGGATCGGGAACGGGACCTTCATCCCTTCGGCGCCCAACGCGGCCAGCAGCGGGGCGGGCAGCTCCAGGTCCGCGAAAGCCTCGACCGCGGGCAGCGCCGGAGTGGTCGTCTTCGGCAGGGCGAACTCGCCCTGCACCGCGGCGGGACGGCGGCCGCCGTAGCCCGAACGGGCGGAGAAGCCGGAACGGGCGGGAGCGCCGGTACGGCCCGTGCGGGGGGCACCGCTCCGGCCACCGGTACGGGTGCGGGAATAGCGGTCGTTCGTGCGAGTACTGCGGTCCATGCGGAACCTTCCTCGATGCGGCACGTATCGAGGAATTCCCATGCCGGGTATTCGCGAGAACGGGCCGAAGAAAGCGAGCGGAGCCGTGCCGCGAGAAGCGCGGACAGGGCTCGCGGAGAGAGTGTCGCGCGAGTGCGTCAAGAACGCCGGGTAACGGCGGACGGCTTATCGGCGACAGGGGGCCGGGCGGGCGCTGAGTGCGGTCGGATCCGCCGGGCCGGACAGGGGCGGTCGGCGCGAGGCGCCGCCGCCGCTCACACTGAAGGGTCGCGAGGCGACGCGGAGTGTGCGGGGGAAAAACAACGAGCTGGGGCCCGCACCCCAAGGTGCGGGCCCCAGCTACGTATACGCGTCAGCGTCAGGCGGGAACGATGTTCTCCGCCTGGGGGCCCTTCTGGCCCTGCGTGACGTCGAAGTTCACCTTCTGGCCTTCCTGAAGCTCGCGGAAGCCAGAGGCGGCGATGTTCGAGTAGTGAGCGAAGACGTCAGCGCCGCCACCGTCCTGCTCGATGAAGCCGAAGCCCTTTTCCGCGTTGAACCACTTCACGGTGCCAGATGCCATATTGAATCTCCTTTGGGGCAGTGCCCGGAACCACACTGTGCGGTTCCGGAGTCGCCGCGATGATTGCCCCGACCGGATAATCGGCGGAAATACAAAGCGCTTCCTGCGGGCGAAGATGCCTGCGAGGGAAGCGCTTGAATTTTTGCGAACCAAGACTGCAACTGAGATCGACAGTAGCACGCCACAGCGGCCCCCGCACGTGAGCACATTGCACTCGGTACCCGGCGATTAAAAACCCTTACCTATAGGCGCAGAAAATTCTCACCCATCGGCCACAGATTTTCCCCGCGTGGACGGCCGGTCAGCGCGTCAGCCGACCCGGAGACCGATCGCGAGCGTCAGTTCGAGGACCCGGTGCGGCGACCCGAGATCCGGAAACACATCCCGCAGCTGTGACATCCGGTACCGGACGGTCTGGGGATGGACGAACAGCGCCGCCGCCATCTCGTTGCGCCTGCCGTGGTGCAGCAGCCACGCTCGCAACGTCTCCTCCAGCCGCCGCGCGGTCGCGGCGGGCAGGGTCCGCAACGGCGCGAGGGCCCGGGCACGCAGGTCTGCGAACGCGTCCGCGTCGGCGCTCAGCACCAGCTCGGGCAGGTGGTCCTCGGTGTCGCGGACATCAGAGGGGAGGGAGCGCGCGCGGACGGCTCGTGCGTACGAGGCGGACGCGCGAGTCCACGGCCGGGCCGGGCCGACCACGGCGGTGCGCCCGGTCAGCTTCCGCAGGAGATGTGACCGGTCGGCGTCGGGGACGAGCAGTACACCGAGGGCGTCCGGCAGGTCGTCGAGGACGAGCGTGCCCGGGTCGAGCACGCGGCAGGCGGGCCGGGCCTGGGCGGCGGGCAGCAGGACCGCGGTCAGCGTGACCGGGGGCTGCCATCCGGCCCGTTGCGCGGCGGCCCGCAGTACGTCCGGGCTCGCGCCGGCGAGGAGGTCACGGACCAGTTGTTCCAGGTGACGCTCGTGAGCCCGGCCCTGGGCGGCGAGTTCGTCGGCGTGGCCCGCGGCGCTCGCGGCGGACAGCTCGTCGATGTAGGCGAAGGTCAGTTCGGCGAACTTGGCGACCTCGGCGGCGGGCAGACCCGCGGGCACGGCGCCCGCGGCCAGACATCGCCAGGCCACGCGGGCGCCGACGCGGTAGGCGCTGAGGAGAGCGTCCATCGAACGGCCGTCGCGCACCTCACCGCGCCCCAGCTCGTAGGCCGCGTCACCGGCGTCACCGCCCGTGGCGTTGCCGCTCGCGAGGTCCAGGTAGTGCCCCAGGGCGGTACGGACGGCTCGGCGGATGGTGCCGCCCATGCGGCCCGAAAGAGCGTTGGCGTAGGAAGGGACCTCGTCGATGATCGCTTGGACGACCTCGTCGGCGGTGCCCTTCACCGTGGCCCGCAGTGCGGTGGTGGTCGTCTCGTCCAGAGCCAGTTCGGTGGCCCTCCGGATTGCATGGTTCATCATCTTGTTCCCTGCGAACAATCCAGCCGGTCAATTTCACGTCTTGCGGACAGGACTTTATGCCCTGCGGCGCACCAAGCTGGAACCATGACGAGTGCAGCCCTCCGCAGCAGGGCCTGGAAACTGCTGGAGATGGTCACGACCCCGCTGCTGCCGTCGGACTACCTCGACCTGGTCAGCCCGCTGCGTGCGGGCGCCGACCTGCGTGGACGCATCGAGGCCGTGCGCCCCGAGACGGGTGACGCCGCGACCGTCGTGATCAGGCCGGGACGGGGTTGGCGCGGTCACCGGGCCGGTCAGTACGTGCGGATCGGGGTCGACGTCGACGGGGTGCGCCTGTGGCGCGCCTACTCGGTCACCTCGCCGGCGGACCGCCGGGACGGCCGCGTCACGATCACCGTGAAGGCGATCCCCGACGGCAAGGTCAGCAATTACCTGGTCCGCAGGGCGGAACCGGGCACGCTGATCCACCTCGACCAGGCGACCGGTGACTTCGTGCTGCCGCGGACCAAGCCCGCCAAAGTGCTCTACCTGACGGCCGGCAGCGGCATCACGCCGGTGATGGGCATGCTGCGCGACACCGAGTTCGACGACGTCGTCATGGTCCACTCCGCGCCCCGGCCGCAGGACGTGATCTTCCGCAAGGATCTGCACGGCCTGGTCGCGGCCGGGAAGCTGCACCTCACCGAGGTGCACACCGACACCGACGGCCCGCTCGACCTCGCCCGTCTCGACGAACTCGTGCCCGACTGGGCCGAGCGCGAGACCTGGGCCTGTGGGCCCGCAGGTTTGCTTGACGCCGTCGAGGAGCACTGGAGTGAGTACGGCGTCCACGAGCGCCTGCACACCGAACGCTTCCGCCCCACCGTCGTCGTCGCCGGCGAAGGCGGTGAGGTCACGTTCAGCGCCACCGGCAAGACCGTCGACGCGGACGGCGCGACGCCGTTGCTGGACGTCGGCGAGGAGGCCGGCGTGCTCATGCCGTCCGGCTGCCGCATGGGTATCTGCTTCGGCTGCGTCACGCCGCTCAAGACCGGCGCCGTCCGCGACCTGCGCACCGGCGAGATCACCGAGGCCGAGCCGGGCGTCCTCATCCAGACCTGCGTGTCCGCCGCCGCGGGCCCCTGTGACATCGAACGGTAGGAGCAATTTGACCGCCATCGACCCCACCGCCCACCTGACCGCGGAGCAGATCGAGGAGCTCGGCCGCGAGCTGGACGCGATCCGCGACGAGGTGATCGCCGGCCGCGGCGAGAAGGATGCCGCCTACATCCGCAAGGTCATCGCGGCGCAGCGCACGATCGAGCTGGTCAGCAGGGGCGTACTGCTGTTCTCGGTCTTCCCGCCCGCGTGGCTGCTCGGCACCGCCGGCCTGTCCGTGGCGAAGATCATGGACAACATGGAGATCGGCCACAACATCCTGCACGGCCAGTGGGACTGGATGCGGGACCCGAAGATCCACTCCACCACCTGGGAGTGGGACCACGTCTCGCCGTCCGAGCAGTGGAAGCACTCGCACAACGAGCTGCACCACACGTACACGAACGTGATCGGCAAGGACAACGACCTCGGCTACGGCATCATGCGCGTCGACGAGGACCAGCCGTGGCACCCGCTCCACCTCGGCCAGCCACTGTGGAACTTCGTCAACGCCTGCTTCTTCGAGTACGGCATCGCCGCCTACGACCTGGAGCTCGGCAAGAACCTGGACAAGCGCGGCCGCAAGAACCCGGAGTTCCGCGCGCGGGCCAGGGCCGTGGGCCGCAAGATCCGCAAGCAGGTGCTCAAGGACTACGTGATCCATCCGCTCGTCTCGGGCCCGTCGTTCCTCACTACGCTCACCGCCACGTTCACCGCGAACCTGGTCCGCAACATCTGGTCCCACTCGGTCATCATGTGCGGGCACTTCCCCGAGGGCGTGCAGGTCTTCGAGCGCCGGTCGATCGACGGCGAGACGCGCGGCCAGTGGTACCTGCGCCAGATGATGGGCTCGGCGAACATCAGCGGCAGCAAGGCCATGCACTTCATGACCGGCAACCTGTCGCACCAGATCGAGCACCATCTGTTCCCGGACCTGCCCAGCAACCGGTACGCCGAGGTCGCGGTGAAGGTGCGCGCGCTGTTCGAGAAGTACGAGCTGGAGTATGTCACCGGGTCGCTGCCCAAACAGGTGCTCTCCGCGTGGCACAAGGTCTTCCGGCTCTCGCTGCCGAACAAGAAGCCCCGGGTCAGCATGCCGAACCGCGAGCGCGAGCTCGTCGCGGCCTGACTCCGGTCCCTGTGAGCTCCGCGGCGGGCGACCGCGGCCTCCGCCGGTGGCGCCGTCACGGGCGGGGGGCGGTGTCGCCGGCCCCGAAGGCGGCCGGAGTGAGACCGGTGCGGTCGCGGAAGAAGCGGCCGGAGTTCGCGGTATCGGTGAAGCCGAGGTGGACGGCCACGGACCGGGCGTCCCATCGGACGTTTCCCGGCAGGCGCCTGGCTTCGAGCAGGCGAAGCTCGTCGATGAGTTCACGCACCCCCTTGCCGGTGGCTTCCCGGGCGGCGCGGCGTCGCGTCGTCCAAGAGGTGACGCGGCCACGGTCGTCGTAGGTGAAAGTGAGTGGCCGGTCCGCGGAGTCGAGGGCCTGGGCCAGGTCGCCGGTCTCGGAGTAGGTGTGGTGCGGTGTCGGTGGTTTGCGCCCTCTCAGCGATCGGGTCGTGTCTGCTCCTGCGCGGTGAACCCCGCCCGGGAATGTTGGTGATGCATCGTCGTTATGTACGTCATGGACTCTTGGTGAGGGGTGGCTGGTATGTCTGTTACCCAGATTGATCTCGATGACGAGGCGCTGGCCGAGGCGATGCGGCTCATGGGCGTCTCGACGAAGAAAGAGACGGTCAACGGGGCTCTGCGGGACTACGTGGCGCGCATCAAGCGGCTGGAGGCTGCCGAGAAGCTGGCCGCGCGGGGTGAGCGGGGCGAGTTCGAGGCTGCGGCTGCGGCGCATGCGGCCGCGAAGCGCGCCCGGCGGGCAGCCTTCGAGTGATCACCTACCTCCTCGACACTTCCGCCCTGTGGCACCTCTTTCGCGCCCCAGGGGCGTTGGCGCCCTGGGAAGGGCACATCGCCGCCGGCGTGTTCCATATCTGTGAGCCCACGAGGGCGGAGTTCCTCTACTCGGCCACAGGTCCGGCCCACCGCGACGAGTTGGCCGAAGAGCTGGATGCCCTCTGCCGGTTCTCGCCGGTTCCCAAGAACGCGTGGCGCTGGGTGGAGACCGCGCAGTACAAGCTCACCCAGCAAGGGCAGCACCGCGCCTCCGGAGCCATCGACCTCTTGGTGTGTGCGACGGCGATCCATCACGGTCACACGGTGCTCCACGTGAACAACGACTTCGTCACGGTGGCGGAAACGCTCAAGGAAGTGCGGCAGCGGGACGTACGCCGCTGACTGCTGGCGGGAGCGATCGGGGCTCTCCCCGCACCTGCCGGGACGGCCCCGCACGAAGCACCGCAGCCCGCCCGCAGGCTCCGCTCCCCCTTACCCAGGAGAGCGAACAAGCGCCCACGCGCCGAACGGGTGACAAGTGGGCCGTCACCGTTTCCGTGACGGCCCATCAGGTTACGTACGACCTGGTCGCATCGTTTCTGCGCCACGAGTGTGGTGGGGCGGGTGGGACTCGAACCCACGGCCGACGGATTATGAGTCCGCTGCTCTAACCGGCTGAGCTACCGCCCCGTTACGGCGCGCCGCGCACATGTGTGCGCGCCGTCTGCCGCAGCATAGCCGCTCATACGATCTCCTGCCTCGAATGGTCGGCTCTGCACGACCTTGAGGACCGCGTGGGCGCGTACATGGTTCCACCAGGCAGGGAACAGACCGGCGACAGACAGGAACGAGCCCTCCGGAGGGTCTCCGAAGGGCTCGTTCCACCGCTCTCCCGACTGGACTCGAACCAGTAACCTGCCGGTTAACAGCCGGCTGCTCTGCCAATTGAGCTACAGGAGATCGAGCTCCCCCGACTGGACTCGAACCAGTAACCTGCCGGTTAACAGCCGGCTGCTCTGCCAATTGAGCTACAGGGGATCGCTTCATTGCTTCGAACGCACCTACCTGGGTACTTGCCAGGCGGCGGGCGCTCGCTGCGACACATACATTAGCGCAAGCAGGGGGGTGCTCCGCCAATCGGTATCTCCTCAGTGATCACGACTAGCTACGGAAGGGTGGCCGTCATGCGCTACCGGCTCACATTCATCGCCGGTCTTGCCCTCGGTTACGTACTGGGGACGCGCGCCGGGCGCGAGAGGTACGAGAAGCTGAAGAAGGCCGCTCGCGAGGTCTCCCAGAACCCCGCCGTGCGCAACACCGCGGAGTCGGCGGCGCAGCAGACCAGGACGTACGCGGGCAAGGCCTTCGCCTCCGTGAGCGAGAAGGTCGAGGGCCGGGTCCCGGAGTCCGTGGCGGGCCGAGTCCGCTCGCTGCGGGAGCGCGGCGGTCCGGGCGCGAGCGACGACTGGGGCACGAGCAACACCTGACCGGGCGGGGCGCGCGGGGCGCCGCGGACACCGCGGTACGGCGGGCCGCGCCGGTGCGGCAGACTTTCCGTCATGGGGATAGTCGCCGGGCTGGACAGTTCGCCCGATTTCACGCGCATTGTGGTCTGTGACGCCGACACCGGGGCCGTGCTGCGGCAGGGGTACGCCCCGCACCCGCTGGACCCGGTGGAGGGCGGCGGACGCCCCTCGGACGTCGACCCCCAGGCCTGGCTTCTGTCGCTCGGCGAGGCCGCGGGCGGCGGGCTGCTCGAAGGGGTCCAGGCCATCGGGGTCTCCGCGCAGCAGAACGCGCTGGTGCCGCTGGACAGCAAGGGCAACACGGTGCGTCCCGCGCTGGTCGGCGGGGACAAGCGGGCGCAGGCGGCCGCCGCGGATCTGATCGACCGGCTCGGCTCGCGCGAGGCGTGGGCCGACGCCGTCGGCTGCGTCCCGCAGGCGGCGCAGCCCGTGGCCAAACTGCGGTGGCTGGCGCGGACCGAGCCGGAGCAGGCCCAGCGGGTGGCGGGACTGCTCCAGGCCCACGACTGGCTGGTCTGGCAGCTCCTCGGCCGGCCCGCGCGGCGCACGACGGACCGCGGCGGCGCCTCCGGCACCGGGTACTGGTCGGCGGCGACCGGCTCCTGGCGGCCCGATCTCGTGGAGCTGGCCCTCGGCCGTCAGGCCGTCCTGCCGGAGGTGCTCGGCCCGGGTGACGCGGCGGGGACCACCCCGGAGGGGCTGATCATCTCGGCCGGGACCGGCGAGACCATGGCCGCCGCCTTCGGGCTCGGCGTGCGGGCCGGGGACGCGGTGGTCTCGCTCGGCGCCTCCGGTTCGGTGATGGCCGTGCACCATGAGGCGCTGGCCGACTCCAGCGGCGCCATCACCTCCCTCGCCGACGCGACGGGGTTGCACCTGCCCGTCGTCCATACGTCGAACGCCGTGCGGGCGCTGCGCGGGACGGCCGAGATGCTGGGCCTGGACGGCGGCCCCGAGGAACTGTCCGAGCTGGCCATGAAGTCGACGCCGGGCGCTCACGGGCTCGTCCTCCTGCCGTATCTGGAGGGCGAGCGGACGCCGCAGCTGCCGCACACCGCCGGGACGCTCAGCGGACTGCGGCGGGAGTCGATGCGGCCCGAACACCTGGCGCGGGCCGCCTTCGAGGGCATGGTGTGCGGGCTGGCCGACGCCATGGACGTGCTGCGCGGGCGCGGGGTCGCGATCCGGCGGGTCTTCCTGCTCGGGGCCGCGGCCGAACTCCACGCCGTACAGGCCGTCGCGCCGATGCTCTTCGGGGCACAGGTCGTGGTGCCGCAGCCCGCGGACTACGCGGCGATCGGCGCGGCCCGGCAGGCCGCATGGGCGCTGAGCGGGCAGTTGCCGCAGTGGCAGGGCGCGGCCGCGCAGGTCTTCGAGGCGGGCGAGGAGGCGCCGGTCGGGCAGGCGGTGCGCCAGCAGTACCGGGCGGTGCGGGAGCAGATCCACCCCGGCGCGTTCTCCTAGGCCGGTTTTGGAGTGCTCTTGGGTTAATCGGTTGAGGTAACGCGGGGGGAGTGTCGGACGATGGGGATCCATGCGTCCTGCCGACCGCCGACACCGAGAGACCGAGCGTGCTCATACGACTCCTGCGGACCCACCTCGCTCCGTACAAGAAATCCATCGGGCTGCTGGTGCTGCTGCAGTTCCTGCAGACCTGCGCCGCGCTGTACCTGCCCACGCTGAACGCGGACATCATCGACAACGGTGTCGTGGACGGTGACACCGGCTACATCCTGGAGTTCGGCGCGCTGATGCTGGGCGTCACCGTCGTCCAGGTGGTGTGCAACACCGGCGCCGTCTTCTACGGCGCGCGGACCGCCGCCGCGCTCGGCCGTGATGTGCGCGGCGCCGTCTTCGACCGGGTGCAGTCCTTCTCGGCGCGGGAGGTCGGCCAGTTCGGGGCGCCCTCGCTGATCACGCGGACCACGAACGACGTGCAGCAGGTCCAGATGCTGGCGCTGCTCTCCTTCACCTTGATGGTGTCGGCGCCGATCATGTGCGTCGGCGGTGTCGTGATGGCCCTCGGGCTCGACGTGCCGCTGTCGGGCGTGCTGCTCGCGGTGCTGCCCGTGATGGCCCTCGTGCTGTCGCTGATCATCCGCAGGCTGCGGCCGCTGTTCCGGTCCATGCAGGTCAAGCTGGACACCGTGAACCGGGTGCTGCGCGAGCAGATCACCGGCAACCGCGTCATCCGCGCCTTCGTCCGCGACGACTTCGAGCGGGGCCGGTTCGGCGCGGCCAACCGGGACCTCACGGAGACCTCGCTCGCGACCGGCCGGACCATGGCACTGATGTTCCCGTTCGTCATGACGATCGTGAACATCGCCTCGATCGCCGTCGTGTGGTTCGGCGCCCACCGCATCGACGGCGGCAACATGCAGATCGGCGATCTGACCGCCTTCCTCGCCTACCTCATGCAGATCGTGATGAGCGTGATGATGGCCACCTTCATGTTCATGCAGGTGCCGCGCGCCGAGGTGTGCGCCGAGCGCATCCAGGAGGTCCTCGGCACCGAGTCGAGCGTCGTCCCGCCCGCCCCGGAGAGCGCGGTACGTGAACTGCGGCGCCACGGCCACCTGGAGATCCGCGGCGCGGACTTCGGCTACCCGGGCGCCGAGGAGCCGGTGCTGCGCGGTATCGACCTGGTCGCGCGGCCGGGCGAGACCACCGCGATCATCGGCTCGACGGGCAGCGGCAAGTCGACGCTGCTCGGCCTGGTGCCCCGGCTCTACGACACCACGGCCGGCGCCGTGTTCGTCGACGGCGAGGACGTGCGCGGGATCGACCCCGTCCTGATGGCGCGGACCGTCGGGCTCGTCCCGCAGAAGCCGTACCTGTTCTCCGGGACCGTCGCCTCGAACCTGCGCTACGGCCGGCCCGACGCCACCGACGAGGAGCTGTGGCACGCGCTGGAGGTGGCGCAGGCCAAGGAGTTCGTCGGCCGGCTGGAGGGCGGGCTCGAAGCCCCCATCACCCAGGGCGGGACCAACGTCTCCGGCGGCCAGCGCCAGCGCCTGGCCATCGCGCGCACGCTCGTGCAGCAGCCGGAGATCTACCTCTTCGACGACTCCTTCTCCGCGCTCGACTACGCCACCGACGCCGCGCTGCGCCGGGCGCTCGGCGCCGAGACCGCCGAGGCGACCGTGGTGATCGTGGCCCAGCGGGTCGCGACCATCCGCGACGCCGACCGGATCGTCGTCCTCGACGAGGGCCGGGTCGTCGGCGAGGGCCGCCACCACGAACTGATGGCCGACAACGAGACCTACCGGGAGATCGTCCTCTCCCAGCTGACGGAAGCGGAGGCCGCCTGATGAGCGGGCCGATGGCGGCGCGGATGGCGGCCGGTGCGCCCGGTTCGCGCTCGATGGACTTCAAGAACTCCGGCAAACGGCTGCTGAAGCGGATGGCGGCGCACCGGCCCGCGGTCCTCGCCGTGCTGGTGGCGGTCGTGATCAGCGTCGGCCTCTCCGTGGTGGGGCCGAAGATCCTCGGCCACGCCACCGACCTGCTCTTCGGCGGCATCATCGGCGGCAGGCTGCCGGCCGGGCAGACGAAGGAACAGGTCATCGCGGGGCTGCGGGCCAAGGGCGAGGGCGGCATGGCCGACATGCTCGGCGGCGTCGACTTCACCCCCGGCCAGGGCGTCGACTTCGACGCGATCGGGCAGGTACTGCTGCTCGCGCTCGCGGTGTTCGCGGTGGCGGGCTTCGCCATGATGATCGGCACCCGGCTCGCCAACCGGGTCATCAACCTGGCCGTGGCCGAGCTGCGCCGGGAGATGCAGGCCAAGCTGGCGCGGCTGCCGCTGTCGTACTACGACCGCCAGAAGCGCGGCGAGGTGCTGAGCCGGGCGACCAACGACATCGACAACATCGGGCAGACGCTCCAGCAGACGATGGGGCAGATGCTCAACTCGCTGCTCACCATCGTCGGCGTCCTCGTGATGATGTTCTGGATCTCCTGGCTGCTCGCGCTGGTCGCGCTGGTGACGGTGCCGCTGTCGGTTCTCGTGGCGGCGAAGGTCGGCAAGCGCTCGCAGCCGCAGTTCGTGCAGCAGTGGCGGACGACCGGCGTCCTGAACGCGCACATCGAGGAGATGTACAGCGGCCACAACCTGGTGAAGGTCTTCGGCCGCCAGCAGGAGTCGGCCGCGCAGTTCGCCGAGCAGAACGAGGCGCTGTACGAGGCCGCGTTCAAGGCGCAGTTCAACAGCGGCATCATGCAGCCGCTGATGTTCTTCATCTCGAACCTGAACTATGTGCTGGTCGCCGTGGTCGGCGGGCTGCGGGTGGCCTCCGGGTCGCTGTCCATCGGGGATGTGCAGGCGTTCATCCAGTACTCGCGGCAGTTCTCCATGCCGCTCACCCAGGTCGCCTCGATGGCCAACCTCGTGCAGTCGGGTGTCGCCTCGGCCGAGCGGATCTTCGAACTGCTCGACGCCGAGGAGCAGTCGGCGGACCCCGTCCCCGGCGAGCGGCCGGCGGACCTGCGCGGGCACGTCGGGTTCGAGCACGTCGCCTTCCGCTACGACAAGGACAAGCCGCTCATCGAGGACCTGTCGCTGACCGCGGAGCCGGGTCACACGGTCGCCATCGTCGGCCCGACCGGCGCGGGCAAGACCACGCTGGTCAACCTGTTGCTGCGGTTCTACGAGGTCACCGGCGGCCGGATCACGCTCGACGGCGTGGACATCGCGCGGATGGACCGTGACGAGCTGCGGGCCGGGATCGGCATGGTGCTCCAGGACACCTGGCTGTTCGGCGGGACCATCGCGGAGAACATCGCCTACGGCGCCGCGAAGGACGTGACCCGCGAGGAGATCGAGGCGGCGGCGAAGGAGGCCCACGCGGACCGGTTCATCCGGACGCTGCCCGAGGGGTACGACACCGTCATCGACGACGAGGGGTCGGGGGTCAGCGCCGGTGAGAAGCAGCTCATCACCATCGCGCGGGCCTTCCTGTCCGACCCGGTGATCCTGGTGCTCGACGAGGCGACCTCCTCCGTCGACACGCGGACCGAGGTGCTCATCCAGAAGGCGATGGCCCGGCTGGCGGCGGGGCGGACCTCGTTCGTCATCGCGCACCGGCTTTCGACGATCCGCGACGCGGACACGATCCTGGTCATGGAGAGCGGGGCCATTGTCGAGCAGGGCTCGCATGATGACCTGGTTGCCGCGGGCGGGGCGTATCAGCGGCTGTACGAGGCTCAGTTCGCGCAGGCCGTCGCCGAGGTCGACTAGGCGCCGTAGGGGGCTGCGGTGAGCTGTCGTGTGCCGGTCCGTCGGGGCTGGTCGCGCCCGCGCGGCGGAGCCGCGTATCGGCACAGCCCCGCGCCCCTGTCGGCTCGCCCCTTCGGGGCTGCCTCAGTCCAGGTAGCCCCTCAGCTGGTCCGCGAAGGCGTGGTCCCTGAGTTTGTTCAGGGTCTTCGACTCGATCTGGCGGATGCGTTCGCGGGTGACGCCGAAGATGCGGCCGATCTCCTCCAGCGTGCGGGGGCGGCCGTCGGCGAGGCCGTAGCGGAGCTGGACCACCTTGCGCTCGCGCTCGCCGAGGGTGGAGAGCACGGCCTCCAGGTGCTGCCTGAGCAGGAGGAACGCCGCCGATTCGACGGGGCTGGCCGCGTCGCCGTCCTCGATGAGGTCGCCGAGTGCCACGTCGTCCTCCTCGCCGACGGGGGCGTGCAGCGAGACCGGCTCCTGCGCGAGCCGCAGGACCTCGCTGACGCGCTCCTGCGGCAGGTCCAGGTGGGCGGCCACCTCGTGCGGGGTCGGCTCGTACCCGCGCTCCTGGAGCATCCGGCGCTGCACGCGCACGACCCGGTTGATCAGCTCGACCACGTGCACCGGGACCCGTATCGTCCGCGCCTGGTCGGCGAGGGCGCGGCTCATGGCCTGGCGGATCCACCAGGTCGCGTACGTGGAGAACTTGTAGCCGCGGGCGTAGTCGAACTTCTCGACCGCCCGGATGAGGCCGAGGTTGCCCTCCTGGACCAGGTCGAGCATGGTCAGGCCGCGGCCCACGTACCGTTTGGCGACCGAGACGACCAGGCGCAGGTTCGCCTCGATCAGGCGGCGCTTGGCCATCCGGCCCATGACCACCAGCCGGTCCAGGTCGAGGGCGAGCCGCGAGTCCAGGTCGCCGGCGTGGGTGAGCTTCTCCTCGGCGAACAGGCCCGCCTCGACGCACCGCGCCAGCTCCACCTCCTCCGCCGCGGTGAGCAGCGGGATGCGGCCGATCTCCCGCAGGTACTGGCGGAACAGGTCGGAGGAGGGGCCGCCGGTGTCCGCGCGGGGGCCGCGCACCGGCTCGGCCGGCTCGGGTTCGTCCGCCGCCCCGGCCGCCGGGGCTCCCTCGGGGTGGTGGGCCACCCGGCTCTGCGGCGGGAGAGCCCCGCCGTCCATGTCGCCTTCGGGGTCGGCGAGGGCCTGCGCTGTGCTGTCGCTCTGACTGAGGGTCTGGCTCTGCACGGGGGCGACCTCCAAGGTGATCGCGGCTGAGGCGTGCGGCAGGGGGGCGGGGACGGCGGCCGCGCCGCTGTCCTTCCCGAACGCGATGAGCGGAACCGCGGGGGTGTCGGGCCCGGGGTCCGGGCTCCGGCCGCGCTCCGAGGACTCAGGCACCGCACCCAGTGTGGAGTACGACACACTGCCGCCACGAGGGGCGTGCGGTGACTTTCTGAGTCCGGTGCGTGACCGCACGGTTACCGAACTGTACGAGTGCCCGCTCTGCCCGGCCCCGATCGGGCCGAAACGGCGCGCGGCAGCGCGGCCCGGCGCCTACAGCGCCTGCGCGCCCCGCTCGCGCAGCGCCTGGTCGTACTGCTGGAGCACCCACAACTCGTTCTGTACGGTCGCCAGTTGCGCCGGGTCGCCGCCGGAGCCGAGGCGGGTGAAGGTGCCCTGGACGTCGCGGATGCGACGCTCGACGGCGCGGCGGCGCACGGTGACGAGCTGCTCCCCCGCGTACGCCTCGTCGACCGTTTTGCGGTGGATCGCCTCGACGGCCAGCTCGGTCACCATCGCCCGCACCGCGTTGTCCGGGGCGGCCTCCCGGACCCGCACGAGGTACTCGTGGGGGTCGGCGATGCCCTGCTCGGCGCCGCCCGCCTCCAGGACGGCCTGGCGCACGGCGGCGTACGGGGCGGCCGTGAACTCGTCGATCCCGTAGGCGTCGAAGGCCGGGGAGACCAGCTGCGGGTACTGGAGCGCCAGTTTGAGCAGCTCGCGCTCGGTCGCGTAGACCGGGTTGCGCAGGGTGAGCGCGGGGCCGCCGAAGGCGGGGGCGGGCGCGGCGGGCGCCGGGTCCTGGCGGCCCCGGCCGGTGGGGGCCGGGCCCTTGCCGCCGCGGTCGCGGGCCCAGCGGCCCAGCTGCGCGACGCGCTTGACGACGAACTGGGTGTCGAGGATGCCGAGCATGCCCGCGAGCTGCACGGCGACCTCGTGCTGCGAGGCGCTGTTCTTGATGCGGGCGACGACCGGCGCGGCCTCGTCGAGGGCGGCGGCGCGGCCCGCCGGGGTCTCCAGGTCGTAGCGCGCGACGATCTGGCGCAGCGCGAACTCGAAGAGCGGGGTGCGCGGCTCGACCAGGTCGGCGACGGCCTCGTCCCCCTTGGCCAGGCGCAGGTCGCAGGGGTCCATGTTGTCCGGCGCGATGGCGATGTACGTCTCGGCGGCGAACTTCTGGTCGTCCTCGAAGGCGCGCAGGGCCGCCTTCTGGCCGGCCGCGTCGCCGTCGAAGGTGAAGATCACCCGCGCCGAGCCGTTGTCCATGAGCAGCCGGCGCAGGATCTTGATGTGGTCGCTGCCGAAGGCGGTGCCGCAGGTGGCGATGGCGGTGGTGATCCCGGCCAGGTGGCAGGCCATGACGTCGGTGTACCCCTCGACCACGACGGCGCGGGAGGTCTTGGCGATCTCCTTCTTGGCGAGGTCGATGCCGTACAGGACCTGCGACTTCTTGTAGATCGGGGTCTCGGGGGTGTTCAGGTACTTCGGGCCGTTGTCGTCCTCGCGCAGGCGGCGGGCGCCGAAGCCGACGACCTCGCCGCCGATGTCGCGGATCGGCCACATCAGGCGGCCGCGGAAGCGGTCGATGGGGCCGCGGCGGCCCTCCTGGGAGAGCCCGGAGAGGGTCAGCTCCTTGTCGCTGAAGCCCTTGCCGCGCAGGAAGCGGGTGAGGTGGTCCCAGCCCGCCGGGCTGTAGCCGACGCCGAAGTGGGCGGCGGCGGCCTGGTCGAAGCCGCGCTCGGCGAGGAAGGCGCGGCCGATCTCCGCCTCCGGGGACTCCAGCTGCTCGGCGTAGAACTGCGCGGCGGCCTTGTGCGCCTCGACCAGGCGGATGCGCTCGCCGCGCTGGTGGGAGGGGTTGTACCCGCCCTCTTCGTAGCGCAGGGTGATGCCGGCCTGGCCGGCCAGGCGCTCCACGGCCTCGGAGAAGGTGAGGTGGTCGACCTTCATCACGAACGTGATGGTGTCGCCGCCCTCCTGGCAGCCGAAGCAGTGGAAGAACCCCTTGCTCGGGCTGACCTGGAAGGACGGGGACTTCTCGTCGTGGAAGGGGCACAGGCCCTTCAGGTTCCCGCCGCCCGCGTTGCGCAGTTGCAGGTACTCGGAGACCACGGCGTCGATCGGGACCGCGTCCCGAACCGCCTTCACGTCCTCGTCATTGATCCTGCCTGCCACGCGTGAATCCTACGGCCCGGCGCCGACACTCCCGCTCACCCCTCCAGCAGATCGCCGAGCGGGACCGTCGGGTCGCCCAGGCGCTCCGTGCCGGGCCGCGCGCCGGAGCGGATCAGCTGCTGGATCTGCCCGGTGACGTCCCACACGTTCACGTTCATCCCGGCCAGCACCCGGCCGTCCCGCAGCCAGAACGCGATGAACTCGCGCTTGCCCGCGTCGCCGCGGAGCACCACCTGGTCGTAGCTGCCCGGCGGCGCCCAGCCCGAGTACTCCAGGCCCACGTCGTACTGGTCGGAGAAGAAGTAGGGCACGCGGTCGTACGTGACGTCCTTGCCGAGCATGGCGCGGGCCGCGGCCGGGCCGCCGTTGAGCGCGTTGGCCCAGTGCTCCACGCGCAGGGTGCCGGGCTCCGGCGAGAACCCCGGGCGTGGGAGCGCGGCCACGTCGCCCGCGGCGTAGATGTCGGGGTCGGAGGTGCGCAGGGAGGCGTCGACGGCAATGCCGCCGCCGTGCTCCCGGCCGGCCAGGTCCAGGCCCGCGGCCTCGGCGAGCCCGGTGCGCGGGGCGGCGCCGATCGCGGCGAGCACGTCGTGCGCCGGGTGCTCCTCGCCGTCGTCGGTGTGGGCGGCGAGGACCATGCCGTCGTGGCCGCTGATCGCGGTGAGCCGGGCGCCGAAGTGGAACCGGACGCCGTGGTCGCTGTGGAGCTCGGTGAAGATCTGGCCGACCTCGGGGCCGAGCACGGCGTGCAGCGGCGTTGCCTGCGCCTCCACCACCGTGACCTCGGCGCCGTACTCCCGGGCGGCCGCGGCGACCTCCAGGCCGATCCAGCCGGCGCCGGCGATGACCAGGTGGCCGTTGTCCCGCCCGAGCGCGGCCAGCACGTTCTTCAGGCGCTCCGCGTGGGCCAGGCGGCGCAGGTGGTGGACGCCGGCCAGGCCGGTGCCGGGGATGTCGAGCCGGCGCGGTTCGGCGCCGGTGGCCAGCAGCAGCTTGTCGTAGCGGACGGTGGTGGAGTCGCCGAGCCGGACCGTCTTCGCGGCGCGGTCGACGGCGGTCACCGTCTGGCCCAGGTGCAGTTCCACGTCGTTCCCCGCGTACCAGGCCGGATCGTGGACGAGGGCCTTCTCCCGCGCCTCCTTGCCCTGGAGGAACCCCTTCGACAGGGGCGGGCGTTCGTAGGGGTGGTCCCGCTCGTCACCGATGAGGATCACCCGGCCGGTGAAGCCCTCCGCGCGGAGCGTCTCGGCGGCCTTGGCGCCGGCGAGCCCTCCTCCGACGATGACGAACGTCTGGTCCGCGTCGACCACTTGATGCCTCCTCGTTGCGCTGCCGTCATATGCGAGCGTCCCGCACGCAGCGTGATGCGGGAAGGGGGCGTGGCCCGATCAGGGCAGCTTTCTCCTGCGATGTCCGCGCGAGCGGTCACGCCGAGTGGTCGGCGGTGAGGCGGGCGTGCAGGGTCCGGGCCGAGGCGTCGGTCAGGGAGGCGATCTGGTCGACGATGACGCGCTTCCTCGTCCGGTCGTCGGGCGCGTCGTCGAACAGCGCCCGGAACTGCGGGTCGAGCCCCTCGGGGGCGCGGGCCGTGAGCGCCTGCGCCAGCTCCGCGACGACGATCCGCTGGTCGGCGCGGAGCCGCTCCTGCTGCGGGCGCTGCATCACGTACCGGTCGGCGACCGCCTTGAGGACGGCGCACTCGTGGCGGGCGGCGCGCGGGACGACCAGCTCGGCCGTGTACCGCGTCAGCCGTCCCGTGCCGTACCGCGCGCGGGTCGCGGCCTCCGCGGCGAGGCAGAACCGGCCGATGAGCTGGCTGGTGGCGTCCTTGAGGCGGGCCTGGGCGACCGCGGTGCCGTCGTAGCCGTGCGGCCACCACTCCTGGTCCAGGAGCCGGTCCAGGGCGGCCGCCAGCTCGGCCGGGTCGGTGTCCGCGGGCACGTACCGGCCGAGCGCGACGGCGAAGACGTCGGCGCGCTCGGGCTCGGCGTGCAGCATGTTCGGGTCCAGGTGGCCGGCGTGCAGGCCGTCCTCCAGGTCGTGCACGGAGTACGCGACGTCGTCCGCCCAGTCCATGACCTGGGCCTCGAAGCAGACGCGGCGGCCCGGCGCCTCTTTCCTGACCCAGTCGAAGACGGGCCGGTCGTCCTCGTAGACCCCGAACTTGGCGGAGGCGGGATCGCTCGGGTGCTCGCCGCGCGGCCACGGGTACTTCGCGGCGGCGTCGAGGGCGGCCCGGGTCAGGTTCAGGCCGACGCTGACCAGCTCGCCGCTGTCGGGCGAGCGGACGAACCGCTTGGGCTCGATGCGGGTGAGCAGCCGCAGCGACTGCGCGTTCCCCTCGAAGCCGCCGCAGTCCTGCGCCACCTCGTTCAGCGCCTGTTCGCCGTTGTGCCCGAAGGGCGGGTGGCCCATGTCGTGGGCGAGGCAGGCCGTCTCGACGAGGTCCGGGTCGCAGCCGAGGGCCGCGCCCAGCTCCCGGCCGACCTGGGCGCACTCCAGGGAGTGGGTGAGCCGGGTGCGCGGGCTGGCGTCCCAGTGGCGGCTGCGGGTGCCCGGCGTGACGACCTGGGTCTTGCCGGCGAGCCTGCGCAGCGCCGAGGAGTGCAGGACGCGGGCCCGGTCGCGCTGGAACGCGGTGCGGCCCGGACGCTTGTCGGGCTCCGGGGCGAAGCGCTCGACGTCCGCCTCCTCGTACGTGCCGCAGCCTTCGTCCGTGGTCTTCATGCCCTGACAGTAAAGCCCCGCGCCGACAGCGGGGGGCGGGGCCCGGTCCGGTCAGGCGGGCGCCAGGTGCCGGGCGGGTCCGGCCGGGGCGCGCAGGGCGCTGTCGTAGCGGTGCAGGGCGAGCCGGGCCAGGCCGGGGTGGGCGCCGAGCGGGGCGGCGACGACGCCGTCGAACGCGGTGGCGGCCTCGGTGGCGAACCGGCCCGGCGCGGTGAAGTACGAGGCGAGCGCCGCGTGGTGGCGGCCCCGGGCGGCGAGGGCGCGGGCCGCGGCGGCGACGCCAGGGCCCGGTCCGGAGGCGTAGGCGGGGAGCACCGGGACGCCGAGGCGGTGGGCGAGGAGGGCGGCGGTGCGCGCGGTGTCGACGGCGGCTTCGGGGTCGCGGGAGCCGGAGGCGGCCAGGACGACGCCGGCGCGGCGCCGCTCGCGCTCCCCGGGCCCGGCGGGCCAGCCCGCCTCGCGCAGCCGGTCGTGCAGGACGTCCACGAGCAGCGGGTGCGGGCCGAGCGGGGCCGCGACCCGGGTGCGCAGGTGCCCGGCGGCCGCGGCGGCGGCGGGCAGATCCCGTTTGACGTGGTACCCGCGGGAGAGCAGGAGCGGCACGAGGACGGCGCCGGCCCGGCTCCCGGCGGGCAGCGCGGCCAGGACGTCGGGGAGCAGGGGTTCGTTCAGTTCGATGTGGCCGAGGTGGACGGCGAGGTGCGGCCGTCTCTCCCGCACCCGGCGCGCCAGGGTGCGGACGGTGGCGAGGGCGCGCGGGTCGCGGCTGCCGTGGGCGACGAGTACCAGCGCGGGGTGCGGGGCGCCGGAGCCGGGCCGGGTGCTGCTCGTTTCGCTCGTCATGGTGAGATTCCCGCCGTCCTTGCCGCGTGGGTCGAGGTGTACCGACGCGTCGGTCATGCGGCGATCCTGCCGCCCTGGCGTTGCCGGGCTGTTGCGCGGGGGTCACGACGGGTTGCGCGCGCTTCACGGCGGGCGGGGGCGCGGGGTGAGCGGCGGCTCGGGCGGGTGGCGGGCCGCGGCCCGGATGCGCGGGAGCGAACCGTTTCGCCCCGTACGGCGTCTCCCTCCTGCGAAGACCGTCCGTCATCGCTGCCGACGTCCACCGGAGGTCCCCGTGCGCCTACGCCTGTCCCGCCCGCGCTGGTCCCGTACCCGCCGGGGCCGGCGCCGGGCGGTGCAGTGCCTCATGGCGCTCTGTGTGCTGGCGCTCCTGCCCGCCACGTGGCTGTTCACGTCGACCGGTGACCGGCTGCGCTCGGCGGCCGACGTGCCGCGCACGGAGGTGGCGGTGGTGTTCGGGGCGGGCCTGTGGCAGGGCGAGCCCTCGCCCTATCTGGCCCACCGGCTCGACGCGGCGGCCGCGCTGTACCGCGGGGGCCGGGTCCGCGCCGTGCTCGTCACGGGCGACAACAGCCGCACCGACTACGACGAGCCGGACGCGATGCGCACCTACCTGACGCGGCGCGGGGTGCCGGACCGCGCCGTGGTGAGCGACTACGCGGGCTTCGACACCTGGGACTCGTGCGTGCGCGCCAAGAAGATCTTCGGGGTGGACCGGGCGGTCCTGCTCAGCCAGGGCTTCCACATCCGCCGGGCGGTGGCGCTGTGCGAGGCGGCGGGTGTGCGGGCGTACGGGGTCGGAGTGGACGAGCGGCACGACGTGACCTGGTACGCGGGCGGGGCGCGGGAAGTGCTGGCGGCGGGGAAGGCGGCGCTCGACGCGCTGGTCCGTCCCGACCCGCGGTTCCTGGGCGCGCGGGAGGACGGCATCCGCCGGGCGCTGGCCGGGCCACGCTGACCTCACACCGGTCCGCGGGCCCCTGCGAGATGTGCGTACCGCCTGCGTAACCGGGCCCGCCCGTGCCGCGTAACACGAGCCGCGCAGGCTGGCGCCATGCACCCGCATCCCGCGCCCCCGGCCGCCGCTCCCACCCACTCGCACTGCCCGTACTGCGCGCTGCAGTGCGGGATGACGCTCACGCCGGACGCGTCGGGCACGGGCGTGTCGGTCGCCGGCCGGGCGGACTTCCCGGTGAACCGGGGGGCGCTGTGCGGAAAGGGCCAGAGCGCCGCCGCCGTGCTGAGCGCCGGGGCCCGGCTGACGACCCCCTTGATCCGCGGGGCCGGGGGCCGGCTGGAGCCGGCCGGCTGGGACGAGGCGCTGGACGCGGTCGCGGCGGGCCTGGCCCGCACCCGCGCGGTCCACGGCACGGACGCGTGCGCGGTCTTCGGCGGCGGCGGGCTCACCAACGAGAAGGCCTACGCGCTCGGCAAGTTCGCCCGCACGGTGCTCGGCACGTCGCAGATCGACTACAACGGCCGCTTCTGCATGTCGTCGGCGGCGGCCGCGGGCCTGAAGGCGTTCGGCGTCGACCGGGGCCTGCCCTTCCCGTTGGCGGACGTCCCGCGCACCGGCTGCGTCATCCTGGTCGGCTCGAACCCGGCCGAGACGATGCCGCCGGCGCTGCGCCACTTCACGGAGCTGAAGGCGGCCGGCGGCAAGCTGATCGTCATCGACCCCCGCCGCACCCGCACCGCCGACCTGGCCGACCTGCACCTGGCGCCGCGCCCCGGCACCGACCTGGCGCTCGCCCTCGGCATGCTGCACCTGGTGGTGGCCGAGGGCCGGGTCGACGAGGAGTACGTGCGCGAGCGCACCAGCGGCTGGGAGGCGGCCCGGTCCGCGGCGATGGCGCACTGGCCGGAGTACGTGGAGCGGGTCACCGGCGTCCCCCTCCCCCAGCTGCGCGAGGCGGTGCGCCTGTTCACCGCTCCCGACCACGCGATGGTGCTGACGGCCCGCGGCCCCGAGCAGCAGTCGAAGGGCACGGACACGGTCGGCGCCTGGATCAACCTGGCCCTGGCCACCGGCCGCCCCGGCCGCCCGCTCTCCGGCTACGGCTGCCTGACCGGCCAGGGCAACGGGCAGGGGGGCCGCGAACACGGCCAGAAGGCCGACCAGTTGCCGGGGTACCGCAAGCTGACCGACCCGGCCGACCGCGCCCACGTGGCGGAGGTCTGGGGCGTGGACCCGGCGTCCCTGCCCGGCCCCGGCCGCTCGGCCTACGAACTCCTGGACGCGCTCGGCGACGACATCCACTCCCTGCTGGTCATGGGGTCGAACCCGGTGGTCTCCGCCCCCCGGGCGGCGCACATCGAGGGGCGGCTGCGGGCGCTCGGTTTCCTGGCGGTGGCGGACGTGGTCCTGTCCGAGACGGCCGAACTGGCGGACGTGGTGCTGCCCGTGACGCAGTGGGCGGAGGAGACCGGCACGACGACGAACCTGGAGGGCCGTGTCCTGCTGCGCCGGCGCGCACTGGCGCCGCCGCCCGGTGTCCACTCCGACCTGGACGTGCTCCGCGACCTGACGGCCCGCCTGGCACCGGAGCGGGAGAAGGGCTTCCCGACCGATCCGCAGGAGGTCTTCGACGAACTGCGCCGGGCGTCGGCGGGCGGTCCCGCGGACTACGCGGGCATCTCCTACGCCCGCCTGGAACGGGACGAGGCCCTGCACTGGCCGTGCCCGGGCCCCGGCCACCCGGGCACTCCCCGCCTCTTCCTGGACCGGTTCGCCACCGAGGACGGCCGCGCCCGCTTCGTCCCGGTGACGCACCGCCCGGCGGCGGAGGAGCCGGACGCGGAGTACCCGCTCTACCTGACGACGGGCCGGGTGGTCGCGCAGTACCAGTCGGGGGCGCAGACCCGCCGCGTGGCCGAGCTGAACAAGGCGGCCCCGGGCCCGTTCGTGGAGCTCCACCCCCGCCTCGCCGCGCGCCTGGGCGTGGCGGAGGGCGACACCGTGACGGTCACCTCCCGGCGCGGCGAGGCCCGGGCCCCGGCCCGCCTGACCACGGCGATCCGCCCCGACACGGTCTTCATGCCCTTCCACTGGCCGGGCCGGGGCCGGGCCAACACGCTGACGAACCCGGCCCTGGACCCGACGTCGCGCATGCCGGAGTTCAAGGTGTGCGCGGTCCGCCTGGCGCCGGCGGCCCCCTGAGCCGCGGCGGTCTCAGGCCACCCACTGCTCGTACGCCATCTTCACCACCAGCGCGCAGACCACGGTGAGCAGGACGACCCGCACGAAACCGGCCCCCCGTTTGAGCGCGGTGTGCGCGCCGATCATCCCGCCCGCGAGGTTGAAGACGGCCATCAGCCCGGCGAGCTGCCAGTGGACGGTGCCCTTCGCCGCGAACATGGCCAGTGCGCCGGCGTTCGTACAGCAGTTGACGATCTTCGCGGTGGCGGAGGCAGTGACGAGGTCGAAGTGGAGCAGGGCGGTCAGCGCGAGGACCAGGAAGGTGCCGGTGCCGGGGCCGATCAGACCGTCGTAGAAGCCGATGCCGAGGCCCGCGAGGCCGATCGCGGCGAGGATCCGGCGGGGCGGGACGGGGCCTGCCGCGGGCGCGGTGCCGAAGGAGGGCCGGAAGATCACGAAGGCGCCGACGGCGACGAGCACCACCATCACGACCGGCTTGAGGACCGCCGTGCTCAGTCCGGCGGCGAGCAGCGCGCCACCGGTCGAGCCCGCGAGCGCGGCCGCGCCGATGCGCACGGCGAGACGGACGTCGACGGGGGCCTTGCGGGCGTAGGTGACGGCGGCGCCGGTGGTGCCGACGATGGCGACGGCCTTGTTCGTGCCGAGCGCGTAGGGGCCCGCGGTCGCGGAGTTCGGCAGGCCGAGCAGGAGCGCGGGCAGCAGCAGGAGGCCGCCGCCGCCCACCACCGCGTCGACCCAGCCGGCCGCGAGGGCGGCGAGACAGAGCACGACGACGGTGGTCAGGGATATGTCAGGCATGGGGCGAGCCTATGAGCCGGCCGCGGCCGGGTGACGAGCGGCCGCGGCCGCAGCGGGCCCGGCGCCCCCCTCACACCCGCCCGGCCGCCTCGCTGAGCCCACCGTTCCTCCCGGGAAACCGACGGGACGCCACCGGGTAACACCCGCCCCGCAGGCTACGGAGCATGAAACGCGTCGTCGTCATCGGCACCGGTCTGGCCGGCACCCGCGTCGCCCGCCGTCTGGGCGAGCACGCGGTGCTGATCGGGGAGGAGCCGCACGCCCCGTACAACCGGGTGCTGCTCGCCGAGGTCCTGGCGGGCAGCTACGGCCCGGACGTCATCGCGCTGCCACCGGTGCCGGGGCGCCACCTGCGCACCCGCGCCGTCCGCGTGGACCGCGCCCGGCGCCTGGTGCAGTGCGAGAACGGCGCCGAGGTCGGCTACGACACGCTGGTCCTGGCCACCGGCTCGAACCCGGTGCTGCCCCCGCTGCGGGGCCTGTTCCGGCCCGGCGCCGGTGAACTGCCGGGCGGTGTGCACGCGTTCCGCACGATGGACGACTGCCTGGCGCTGTCGCGGGCGGTGACGCCGGGCACCCGCGCCGTCGTCGTCGGCGGCGGTCTGCTCGGCGTCTCGGCGGCCCGGGCGCTCGCCCGGCGCGGCGCACAGGTGGTCCTCGTCCAGCAGTCCGAGCGGGTCATGGAACGCCATCTCGACCCGGCGTCCTCGGAGTTGGTCGCGGGGCACCTGGCCTCGCTCGGCGTGGAGATCCACACCGAGTGCCGGGTGCGGGCCGTCGGCGTGGTCGACGGCCGGGTACGCCGCGTGGAACTCCACGACGGCTATGTGCTCGGCACCGACGTCACCGTCCTGGCCTGCGGCGCGCGGCCCCGCACAGG
Organism: Streptomyces sp. NPDC006552; assembly: GCF_040611655.1. Classification (NCBI taxonomy): domain Bacteria; kingdom Bacillati; phylum Actinomycetota; class Actinomycetes; order Kitasatosporales; family Streptomycetaceae; genus Streptomyces; species Streptomyces sp. NPDC006552. The sequence continues at coordinate 48,718 of NZ_JBEXOS010000032.1, read as the reverse complement.
GCTCGCGAGCGCCGCGGGTCTCGAGGTCCGGCAGGGGATCGTCGTCGACGACGAGCTGCGCACCAGCGACCCGCGCATCCACGCCGTCGGCGACTGCGCGCAGCACGCCGGTCAGGTCTACGGCCTCGCCACCCCGGCCCTGGAGCAGGCCGACGTCCTGGCCGATCTGCTCACCGGCGCCACGGCCCCGGCCCCGCCGCGCTACACCGGCACCCGGACCCTGACCCGGCTCACCCTGCCGCACGCGGCGGACCCCCTGGACCTCGCCGCGTTCGGCGAGACGGAGCCACTGCCCGGCGACGACGTCGTCCAGCTCACGGACGCGACGCGCGGCACGTACCGCAGGGTCGTCGTCCGCGGCGACCGGCTGGTCGGCGGGGTGCTGGTCGGCGCGCTCGGCGGGGTCGGCGCCCTCGCGCACGCCTGGGAAACGAACGAAGCGCTGCCTGCCGACGACGGCGCGCCGCTGCTCCACCTGCTCACCCACGACGGAGGCCTCTGACATGGCGACCTCGAAGTCCCCGCGCGACCCCGCGCGGCCCACGCTCGTCCTCGTCGGCCACGGCATGGTCGGCCAGCGCTTCCTCGAAGCGGCGGCCGAGCGCGGCCTGACCGCGACGCACCGGGTGGTCGTCCTGTGCGAGGAGCCGCGGCCCGCCTACGACCGCGTCCACCTCACCTCGTACTTCTCGGGCACGACGCCCGCCGAACTGTCCATGACGGACCCGGAGTTCATCGAGCGGCACGGCATCGAGCTGCACCTGGGCGACCCGGCGGTGGCGGTGGACCGCGCGGCGCGCACCGTGCGCGCCCGCTCCGGGCTCACGGTCGGCTATGACGCGCTGGTCCTTGCCACGGGCTCGTACCCGTTCGTGCCGCCGGTCCCCGGCAAGGACACGACGGGCTGCTTCGTGTACCGCACGATCGAGGACCTGTACGCCATCGAGGAGTACGCGAAGAAGTACGCGTCCGTCGGCGCCGTGGTGGGCGGCGGGCTGCTGGGCCTGGAGGCCGCGGGCGCGCTCCAGGGGCTCGGACTGACCACGCACATCGTGGAGTTCGCGCCCCGTCTGATGCCCGTCCAGGTGGACGAGGGCGGCGGCGCGGCGCTGCTGCGCACCATCACCGGGATGGGCCTGTCCGTGCACACCGGCGTCGGCACGCAGGAGATCGTGGCCGGCCCGGAGCGCGGCGGCACCGTGCGCGGCATGAAGCTGTCGGACGGTTCGGAGCTGGCGACGGACCTCGTCGTCTTCTCGGCCGGGGTCAGGCCCCGGGACCAGCTCGCCCGCGACATGGGCCTGGAGGTGGGCGAGCGCGGCGGCATCGCGGTCGACGAACAATGCCGCACCAGCGACCCGGCGGTGTTCGCGATCGGCGAGTGCGCGCTGGCGGCGGACGGCCGGGTGTACGGCCTCGTCGCGCCCGGCTACGAGATGGCGACGACGGTCGCGGCCACCCTCGCCGGGGCCGGCGCCGAGGGGTTCACCGGCGCGGACCTGTCCACCAAGCTGAAGCTGCTCGGCGTGGACGTGGCCTCCTTCGGCGACGCGCACGGCGCGACCGAGGGCTGCCTGGACGTCGTCTACTCCGACTCGCGCTCGGGCACGTACAAGAAGCTGGTCATCGGTGGCGCGGGCGAGTTGCTCGGCGGCATCCTCGTCGGTGACGCGGAGGCGTACGGCACGCTGCGCGCGCTGACCGGCACCGTGCCGCCGCTCGCGCCCGAGCAGCTGGTACTGCCCGCGGGCGCGGGGGCTCCGGCGCAGCTGGGCCCGGAGGCGCTGCCCGCCGAGGCCGTCATCTGCTCCTGCCACAACGTCACCAAGGGCGAGATCTGTGCGCACACCTCACTGCCGGAGGTGAAGAAGTGCACCAAGGCCGGTACCGGGTGCGGGAGTTGCGTCAAGCTCATCGGACAGCTGCTGCCGAAGTCCGGGGACGCGGGGCTGTGCGGCTGCTTCCGGCACACGCGCCAGGAGCTGTACGAGATCGTGCGCGTCAAGCGGATCACGACGTACGCGCGGCTGCTCGACGAGCACGGGCGCGAGGAGGCGCGCGGCGGAGAGGGCTGTGAGGTCTGCAAGCCGGCGGTCGGCTCGATCATCGCCTCGCTGGCCCCGGCCATCGGCGCGGACGGCTATGTCCTGGAGGGCGAGCAGTCGGCGCTGCAGGACACCAACGACCACTTCCTCGCCAACTTGCAGAAGAACGGCTCGTACTCGGTCGTGCCCCGCATTCCGGGCGGGGAGATCACCCCGGAGAAGCTGATCGTGATCGGCGAGGTGGCCAAGGACTTCGGCCTCTACACGAAGATCACCGGTGGCCAGCGCATCGACCTGTTCGGCGCCCGCGTCGACCAGCTGCCCACGATCTGGGCGCGCCTGGTCGACGCCGGCTTCGAGTCCGGTCACGCCTACGGCAAGTCGCTGCGCACCGTGAAGTCGTGCGTCGGGCAGACCTGGTGCCGGTACGGCGTACAGGACTCGGTGCGCATGGCGATCGGCCTGGAGCTGCGCTACCGCGGCCTGCGGGCCCCGCACAAGCTGAAGTCGGCGGTCTCCGGCTGCGCCCGGGAGTGCGCCGAGGCCCAGTCGAAGGACTTCGGCGTCATCGCGACCGCCAACGGCTGGAACCTGTACGTGGGCGGCAACGGCGGCATGACTCCCCGTCACGCCGACCTGCTGGCCCAGGACTTGAGCGACGCCGAGCTGATCCGCCTGATCGACCGGTTCCTGATGTTCTACATCCGCACCGGCGACCGGCTGGAGCGGACCGCCGCCTGGCTGGAGCGGATCGACGGCGGGCTCGACCACGTACGGGACGTCGTCGTGCACGACGCGCTCGGTCTCTGCGACGAGCTGGAGGCCCTGATGGCCGCGCATGTCGCGCACTACCGCGACGAGTGGGCCGAGACCCTGGCGGACCCGGAGCGCCTGGCCCGCTTCGTCTCCTTCGTCAACGCCCCCGACACCCCGGACCCGACGGTCCGCTTCGTCCCGGAGCGCGACCAGATCAAGCCCGAACTGCCGCTGATCCCCCTGGAAGGACTGGCTCTGCGATGACGATGACCATGACGGCGACCGCGACCGCGCCCGCGAGGACGGCGCCCGTGATCCAGCTCGGCCTGGAGAACACCTGGCTGACGGTCTGCGGCCTGGACCGGCTGACGCCGGGGCGCGGGGTCGCGGCCCTGCTCCCCGACGGCCGGCAGGCGGCGCTCTTCCTGGACCGCGCGGGCCGGGTGCACGCGGTGGACAACACGGACCCGTTCACCGGGGCGGCGGTGCTCTCGCGCGGCCTGCTCGGCTCGGTCTCGGGCCGCCCGTTCGTGGCGTCTCCGCTGCTCAAGCAGCGCTTCGACCTGGAGACCGGCGGCTGCCTCGACGACGAGACGGCGGCGGTGCCGGTGTACGCGGTGCGGGTGGCGTAGCGGGGCGGCGGCGTCACGAACTGCGCCTGCGGCCGGAACCGGGAAGGCGGCACCCCCCGCACAGGGGTGCCGCCTTCCCGTCGTGCACCGGAGCCGCCGCCGATCGGTGAGGGTCGGGGACCGGCGGCGGCTCCGGGGGCTACCGGTGGTCGCTGCCCGCCGAGGAGGAGGCGGCGCGGCCCGCCTCGAGCCGGGCGACCGGGATGCGGAACGGCGAGCAGGAGACGTAGTCGAGGCCGACCTCGTGGAAGAAGTGGACCGACTCCGGGTCGCCGCCGTGCTCGCCGCAGACGCCGAGCTTGAGGTCGGGGCGGGTGGCCCGGCCGGCCTCCACGGCGTTGCGCACCAGGGAGCCGACGCCGTCCCGGTCGATCGTCTCGAACGGCGACACCCCGAAGATGCCCTTCTCCAGGTACGCGGTGAAGAAGCTCGCCTCCACGTCGTCGCGGCTGAAGCCCCAGACGGTCTGCGTGAGGTCGTTCGTGCCGAAGGAGAAGAACTGGGCCGCCTCGGCGATCTGCCCGGCCGTGAGGGCGGCGCGGGGCAGCTCGATCATGGTGCCGATGGCGAGCTTCAGTTTGACGCCGGTCTGCTCCTGGACCTCCGCGATGACCCGGTCGGCCTCCTCGCGGACGATCTCCAGCTCCTGGACGGTGCCGACGAGCGGGATCATGACTTCGGCGCGCGGGTCGCCCTTGGCGTTCTTGCGGGCGGCGGCGGCCTCGGCGATGGCGCGCACCTGCATGGCGAACAGGCCGGGGATGACGAGGCCGAGCCGCACGCCGCGCAGCCCCAGCATCGGGTTCTGCTCGTGCAGCCGGTGGACGGCCTGGAGCAGGCGCAGGTCGTTCTCGTTGCTGTCCTGGCGGGACTCGGCGAGCGCGACGCGCACCGACAGCTCGGTGATGTCGGGCAGGAACTCGTGGAGCGGCGGGTCGAGGAGGCGGATGGTGACGGGCAGGCCGTCCATCGCCTCGAACAGCTCGACGAAGTCCTGCTTCTGGAGCGGCAGGAGGTGCTTGAGGGACTCCTCGCGCTCGGCGTCCGTGTCGGCGAGGATCAGCTTCTCGACCATCTCGCGGCGCTCGCCGAGGAACATGTGCTCGGTGCGGCACAGGCCGATGCCCTGGGCGCCGAACCGGCGGGCGCGCAGCGCGTCCTCGGCGTTGTCGGCGTTGGCCCGTACGCGCAGGCGGCGTACGCGGTCGGCGTAGGCCATGATGCGGTGCACGGCGCCGACCAGTTCGTCGGCGTCGTCGGCACCGGCGTGCATGCGGCCCTCGAAGTACTCGACGACCGGGGACGGCACGACGGGCACCTCGCCGAGGTACACCTTGCCGGTGGAGCCGTCGATGGAGATCGTGTCGCCCTCCTCGACGACCACGTCGCCGACGGTGAGACGCCGCCGCTTGGTGTCGACGTCGAGCTCCTCGGCGCCGCAGACACAGGTCTTGCCCATGCCGCGCGCGACGACGGCCGCGTGCGAGGTCTTGCCGCCGCGCGAGGTCAGGATGCCCTCGGCGGCGATCATGCCGTCGAGGTCGTCGGGGTTGGTCTCGCGGCGGATCAGGATGACCTTCTCGCCGGAGCGGGACCACTTGATCGCGGTGTACGTGTCGAAGACGGCCTTGCCGACGGCGGCGCCCGGCGACGCGGCGATGCCCCGGCCCAACTGCTCGACCTTGGCGTCCTCGTCGAACTTCGGGAACATCAGCTGCGCGAGCTGGGCGCCGGTGACGCGTTGCAGCGCCTCGGCCTCGTCGATCAGGCCCTGGTCGACGAGCTGGGTCGCGATGCGGAAGGCGGCACCGGCGGTGCGCTTGCCGACGCGGGTCTGGAGCATCCACAACTGGCCGCGCTCGATGGTGAACTCGATGTCGCAGAGATCCTTGTAGTGGTTCTCCAGAGTCTCCATGATCTGCATGAGCTGGTCGTACGACTTCTTGTCGATCTGCTCCAGATCGGCGAGCGCCACGGTGTTGCGGATACCGGCGACGACGTCCTCGCCCTGCGCGTTCTGCAGGTAGTCGCCGTAGACGCCCTGGTGGCCGGAGGCGGGGTCGCGGGTGAAGGCGACGCCGGTGCCGGAGTCGGGGCCCAGGTTGCCGAAGACCATGGAGCAGATGTTGACGGCGGTGCCGAGGTCGCCCGGGATGCGTTCCTGGCGGCGGTAGAGCTTGGCGCGGTCGGTGTTCCACGAGTCGAAGACCGCGTGGATGGCGAGGTCCATCTGCTCGCGCGGGTCCTGCGGGAAGTCGCGCCCGGCCTCGGCCTTGACGATCTTCTTGAACCGCGTGACCAGTTTCTTCAGGTCGGCCGCGTCCAGGTCGGTGTCGACCGTGACCTTCTTGGCGCGCTTGGCCTTCTCCAGCTCCTCCTCGAAGAGGTCGCCGTCGACGTCGAGCACGGTCTTGCCGAACATCTGGATGAGCCGGCGGTAGGAGTCCCAGGCGAAGCGCTCGTCGCCGGACTGCTGGGCCAGGCCCTGCACCGACTTGTCGGAGAGTCCGATGTTCAGGACGGTGTCCATCATGCCGGGCATGGAGAACTTGGCGCCCGAACGGACCGACACGAGAAGGGGGTTGTCGGCCTGGCCGAGCTTCTTGCCCATCTTCTTCTCGAGGGCGTCGAGGTGCACGCCGACCTCGTCACGCAGTGCCACCGGCTCCGCGCCGCTGTCCAGGTAGACCTTGCAGGCCTCGGTGGTGATGGTGAAGCCCGGAGGAACGGGAAGTCCCAGGTTGGTCATCTCGGCGAGGTTGGCACCCTTGCCGCCGAGAAGGTCCTTGAGGTCCCTGTTCCCCTCGGTGAAGTCGTAGACGAACTTCACGTCCTGATCGCCTCGGCCGGCGTGACCGTCGCTGTGATCGGTTACCTGAGGATCTTTGTTTTCCGACACGGCTCTCGACTCCTCGAGGCTCGGTGGCTGCCCTGACGGCGAGGAACATACCCAGATCCAAGGCCCCTGGGTACGTCCACTTTGCTGTCATGCGGCTGTAACCACCCGTCCGCCAGGAGATCGAAAGTGACGGGGTAGGGCGGGGGCACTGGAACGCGGCTTCACTTCCTGAAGACGCAACCCCCGTAGACCCGGATTATCGCTCATACGAGCGGAGTGCGCTCTCATGTGCGTTCAAGAGGTAAATGATCGTGCAGTGGCACTGAGTGCCAGGGCTTGGAGAAGTGCAGTCAGGGATTTTCTGCTCGTTTGAGCGTTGGGGGTATCAGAGGTGGCGAGAATCACGCGGTGTGGTGGGGCGGGTGGGCAGTGGGGTGTCACTATGTGGACGCGGGTGTTGGGGGCGGGCTTGGTGGGCCGGGGTGCTGGTGGGGGCCGGTCGCGCAGTTCCCCGCGCCCCTTGTGGGTCGTGGTTCGAGTGCCGGTCGGCGGGGGCTGGTCGCGCAGTTCCCCGCGCCCCCTATGGGTCGTTGTTCGAGTGCTGACCGGTGGGGCTTCTCGCGCCGTTCCCCGCGCCCCTGAGATGCGCACTGCGTGCGCCATCTCATCAGGGCCACGCCGAACGATGCGCACGCAGTGCGCCTTTGGGGGGCGCGGGGAACTGCGCGAGAAGCCCCACCGACCGGATGGCCGGACGACGGCCCTTTCAGGGGCGCGGGGAACTGCGCGACCAGCCCCCACCGGCCGGGCAGCCGAAGGACGACCCTTCAAGGGGCGCGGGGAACCGCGCGAGAAGCCCCACCGGGCAGGTAGCCGGACGACGCACCTTTCAGGGGCGCGGGGAACTGCGCAGGGCGGGTCAGCCGCCGGAGGTGTCGAGTTCTGCTTCCTCGGAGAGCCCCGCCCAGTCATAGGGATCCCGCAGCCACCCGTCCGGCAGCACCACCCGGTTGTTGCCGGACGTCCGCCCCCGGGGCCCGTCCGCCCCGGACGGCCACTCCTGCTCCAGATCCAGCTCATCGAGCCCGGACCGGAGTTCGGCCAGCGACGACGTGACGGCCAGCCGCTTGCGCATCTCGGAGCCCACCGCGAACCCCTTGAGGTACCAGGCCACGTGCTTGCGGAAGTCGATCACCCCGCGCGCCTCGTCCCCGATCCACTCCCCGAGCAACGTCGCATGCCGCACCATCGCGTCGGCCACGACCGACAGCGTGGGCCGCACCCGGTCCGGACGCCCCTCGAACGCCGCCACCAGGTCGGCGAAGAGCCACGGCCGGCCGAGGCAGCCCCGGCCCACCACGACCCCGTCGACCCCGGTCTCGCGGACCATGCGCAGCGCGTCGTCGGCCGACCAGATGTCACCGTTGCCGAGGACGGGGATCTCCGGGACGTGCTCCTTGAGCCGCGCGATCGCGTCCCAGTCGGCCGTGCCGCCGTAGTGCTGGGCCGCCGTGCGCCCGTGCAGCGCGATCGCGCTCACGCCCTCCTCGACCGCGATCCGGCCGGCGTCGAGGAACGTGATGTGGTCGTCGTCGATCCCCTTGCGCATCTTCATCGTGACCGGCAGCTCCCCCGCCCCTGCCACGGCCTCGCGCAGGATGGCCCGCAGCAGGGGCCGCTTGTAGGGCAGGGCGGAGCCACCGCCCTTGCGCGTGACCTTGGGGACGGGGCAGCCGAAGTTCAGGTCGATGTGGTCGGCGAGGTCCTCCTCCGCGATCATGCGGACCGCCTTGCCGACGACGGCCGGGTCGACCCCGTACAGCTGGATCGAGCGGGGCTTCTCGCTCGCGTCGAAGTGGATCAGCTGCATGGTCTTCTCGTTGCGCTCGACCAGGGCGCGAGTGGTGATCATCTCGCTGACGAAGAGGCCCTTGCCGCCGGAGAACTCCCTGCACAGGGTGCGGAAGGGCGCGTTCGTGATCCCGGCCATGGGCGCGAGGACCACCGGCGGGACGACGGTGTGCGGTCCGACGGACAGGGGCGGGGTCGTAGCGGTCATGCTCCCCATTGTCCCGTACGCCGGACGCGCCCCCGCACGGACGTACCTGTGGCCGCGGCCACGCCGCCCCGGCAGGCGCGGCCCGGGTCCCGGCCGGTTCAGTCCGCCCCGGCGGCGGCCAGCCGCTCCAGCCGCTCCTCCGTCTCGTCGTCGGCGGGCAGGTACGCGACGACCCGGTACGCGTCGTTCTCCGGCGCCAGCCACATGTGGCGGTGCTCCAGGCGCAGCAGCCCGGCCTCGGGGTGCTGGTAGCGCTTGACGTGCGAGACCATCGAGGCGACCTCGCGCCGCTCCCACAGGGCGCGGAACTCGGGCGAGACGGCGAGGAGTTCGTCGACCGGTGCCTTCCAGGCCGGGTCGCCGATGTGCTCGGCCATCGCCTTGCGGTACTTGGCGATCAGCTCGGGCAGCATCACGTCACGGTCGAGGAACCGCGCGCGCGAGCGCTCGTCCATGAACATCATCCACAGGGCGTTGCGGTGCGCGGGGTCCAACTCGGCGGGGTCGCCGAAGAGGTCCGCGTAGGCCTGGTTGTGGGCGAGGATCTCGTACCGGGCGTTCTTCACCTCGGCCGGGAACGGCTCCAGGCGCCTGAGCAGGCGCAGCACCGTCGGCGTGACCGCCGGGCTGACCGTCGTGGCGCGCGGGTCGACGGCCCCGGCGAGGGCGAAGGCGTGGGCGCGCTCGGTCGGGTCCATGCGCAGCGCGCGGGTGACGGCGTCCAGGACACCGGCCGAGACGTTCATGGCGCGGCCCTGCTCCAGCCACGTGTACCAGGTGATGCCGACCGAGGCGAGGTGGGCGACCTCCTCGCGGCGCAGGCCCGGGGTGCGGCGGCGCGCGGTGCGCGGCAGGCCGACCTGGTCCGGGGTGACGCGCTCCCGGCGGCTGCGCAGGAACGCGGCCAGTTCGGCGCGGCGCAGCTGGTCGGCCGAGGGCCCGTGGGCGGCCCCGGCGGGGGCCCGTGTCTCGGTCGTCATGGTTTCAGGATGCTCCCGCGCCCATCCTGGTGCCAGGTACTGCCTGTAACACGATAAGGAGACTCTGGAACCCGGGCGGGCCGCCGCCGACCCTGGGTGCATGGCCTCACCTCTCCGCTCCCGCCCCGTTCCGGTTACCGTCGCACACATGCCCGGTACACCCGACTCCCTCTCCCACCGCAGGCGCCTGTTCGTCCTGGCCATCTGTTGCATGAGCCTGCTCATCGTCAGCCTCGACAACACCGTCCTGAACGTCGCCCTGCCTTCCATGGCGAAGGACTTCGGCGCCACGCTCTCGGGCATGCAGTGGACGATCGACGCGTACACGCTGGTCCTCGCCGCGCTGCTGATGCTGGCCGGTTCGACCGCCGACCGGATCGGGCGGCGCAGGGTCTTCATGACCGGACTCGTCGTCTTCACGGCCGCCTCGGTGGCCTGCTCGCTCGCGCCGAACCTGGAGATGCTGGTGGTCTTCCGGATGCTCCAGGCGATCGGCGGCTCGATGCTCAACCCGGTCGCGATGTCGATCATCACCAACACGTTCACCGACCCGCGCGAGCGGGCCCGCGCCATCGGGGTGTGGGGCGGCGTCGTCGGCATCTCGATGGCCGCGGGCCCGCTGGTGGGCGGGGTGCTCGTGGACTCGGTCGGCTGGCGCTCGATCTTCTGGATCAACCTGCCCGTCGGCCTCGCGGCGCTCCTGCTGACCTTCCGCTACGTCCCCGAGTCGCGCGCCCCGAAGGCCCGCCGCCCGGACCCGGTGGGCCAGCTCCTCGTCATCGCGCTGCTCGGCTCGCTGACGTACGCCATCATCGAGGCGCCGGACGCGGGCTGGACGTCGACGCGGACCGTCGCGTGCGCGGCGCTCGCCCTCGCTGCCCTCGCGGGGCTGCTGCTGTACGAGCCGCGCCGCACCGAGCCCCTCATCGACCTGCGGTTCTTCCGGTCGGCGCCGTTCAGCGGAGCGACGGTGATCGCGGTCTGCGGCTTCGCCGCGCTCGGCGGTTTCCTGTTCCTGTCCACGCTCTACCTGCAGAACGTGCGCGGCCTGGATGCGCTCCACGCCGGCCTGTGGATGTTGCCGATGGCGGTGATGACGCTGGTCTGCGCGCCGCTGTCGGGCCGGCTCGTCGGCAGCCGCGGGCCGCGCCTTCCGCTGCTCATCGCGGGCGTGATGATGACGGCGAGCGGGGTCCTGTTCGCGGTGTTCGACGCGGAGACCTCGAACACCACGCTCTTCGTCGGGTACGTCCTGTTCGGGATCGGCTTCGGTTTCGTCAACGCGCCCATCACCAACACGGCCGTCTCCGGCATGCCGCGCGCGCAGGCCGGGGTCGCGGCCGCCGTCGCCTCCACGAGCCGGCAGATCGGGCAGACCCTCGGGGTCGCCGTGATCGGCGCGGTCCTCGCGTCGGGCGTCGCCGGGTCCTCCTACGCCCGCGCCTTCGTCGGCGCGAGCCGGAGCTGCTGGTGGATCATCGCCGGGTGCGGGCTCGCGGTGCTGGTCCTCGGCGCGCTGACCAGCGGGCCGTGGGCGCGGCGCACGGCGCGGCGCACGGCCGAGCGGCTGGCGGAGCCCCAGGACGCGGCTACGGCCCGGGCCGCCGCCGGGTCCGGGTCATGAGGCGGACCGGCTGAGGGCCACCTCGTGGAGCCGGTCGAGGCGTTCGCGCGAGACGTCGTCCGCCGCCGTGTACGTCAGCAGGCGCGCCCCGCCGTCGCGGCCCAGCCACAGATCGGTGTGCACGACGCGGACGAGGCCGACGTGCGGGTTGAGGAAGTGTTTGACCTTGCTGGTCTGCGAGCGGACCACCTCGTGGCGCTCCCAGACCTCCCGGAAGTCGGCGGACTCCTCGAGCAGCCGCTTGAGGACCAGCTTCCAGGCGGGTTCGGCGAGGTGGTCGGCCATGCCCGCGCGGAACTTGGCGGCCATCAGGCGCAGCACCTCGTCGAGGTGGACGATGGCGGAGCGCCACGGCTCGTGCGTGAAGGCGAGGAACATCATGTTGCGGTCCTCGGCCGGGACCGCGTCCAGGTCGCAGAGCAGCTGCCCGTAGGTGCGGTTGTAGGCGAGGATGTCGTACCGGCCGTTCTGCACGCAGGCCGGCATCGGCTCCAGCTGGGCGAGCATCTCCCGCAGTTCGGGGGTGAGGGTGGGGCAGGTCGCCGCCGGGGTCGGGTCGATCGCGCCGGCCAGGCCGAAGAGGTGGGCGCGCTCGCTCGGGTCGAGCCGCAGGGTACGGGCGAGGGCGTCGAGGACCTGCGCGGAGACCTGGATGTCGCGGCCCTGCTCCAGCCACGTGTACCAGGTGACGCCGACCGCGGAGAGCTGCGCGACCTCCTCGCGGCGCAGGCCGGGGGTGCGCCGGCGCCGGCCGCGCGGCAACCCCACCGCTTCGGGCGTGATGCGCTCGCGGCGGCTGCGCAGGAACCCCGCCAGCTCGTGACGGCGGATCTCCGCGGGCCGCGCCTCAGGCGTCAAGGTGCTCATGGCACCAGCCTGTACCCGTCCGCCGCCCGCCGCCAAGCTGTTTCCGGGTAGCGGTTCTACCAGGATAAGAAGACTCTGGTACCAGCCTGGGCGGCGGCGGAGGCTCGATGTCATGACCACCCAGACGTACTCCCCGCCGGTCACCCGCACCGGGGCGCCCGGTCTCTCGCTCAGCGGCCCGGGGCTGTTCACCGTGCTGCTCGGCGCCGCGCTGCCTCTCATCGACTTCTTCATCGTGAACGTCGCCCTGCCCACCATCGCCCGCGACCTGTCGGCGAGCGAGCCGGTCCTCGAACTCGTCGTCGCCGGGTACGGCATCGCGTACGCCGTCCTGCTCGTCCTGGGCGGCAGGCTCGGCGACCAGTTCGGCCGCCGCAGGCTGTTCCTCGGCGGCATGGCCGCGTTCGGCCTGACCTCCCTCGCCTGCGGCCTCGCCCCGAGCGCCGGGACCCTCGTGGCGGCGCGGATCGCGCAGGGCGCGGCGTCGGCCGCGATGCTGCCGCAGGTGCTCGCCACCATCCAGGCGACGACGGCGGGCCCGCGCCGCGCCAGGGCGATGAGCCTGTACGGGGCGACGGCGGGCCTGTCGATGGTGGCGGGCCAGGTGCTGGGCGGCGTCCTCGTCTCGGCGGACCTGTTCGGCTCGGGCTGGCGCTCGGTGTTCCTGGTGAACGTGCCGGTGGTGGCCGTCGCCCTCGTCCTCGCGCTCCGCACGGTGCCGGAGACCCGCTCGGCGCGCCCCGAGCGTGTCGACGTACCGGGCACGTTCCTCCTCGCCCTCGCCCTGCTCGCCCTCCTCGCCCCGCTGACCGAGGGCCGGGCGGCGGGCTGGCCGCTGTGGACCTGGCTCTCCCTCGCGGCGTTCCCGCTCCTCGCCTACGTCTTCTACGAGGTCGAGCGCCGGGCGGACCGGACGGGTGGCGCCCCGCTGATCCCGCCGTCCCTCTTCGCGCTCCTCTCCCTGCGCCGTGGGCTCGCCCTGATCGTGCCGTTCTCCATCGGCTTCAGCGGCTTCATGTTCGTGATCGCGGTGGCGCTCCAGCAGGGCGAGCGGCTCGGCGCGACCGCGGCGGGGCTGGCCCTGGCCCCGATGGCGGCGGTGTTCTTCGCGACCTCGCTCGCCGGTCCGCGCCTGGTGGCCCGCTTCGGCACCCGGGTCGTCACGGCGGGCGGCGTGGTCCAGGCGGCCGGGGTGGCGCTGATCGCGCTGACCGCTCTCCGGACGTGGCCGCACGTCGGCCTGGTGCCGCTGCTGCCGGGCGCGGCGCTCGCGGGCGCGGGCCAGGCGCTCCAGTTGCCGGTCCTCTTCCGGATCATCCTCTCCGAGGTGCCCCCCGCGCGGGCGGGTGTCGGCAGCGGCGTGATGACGACGGTCCAGCAGGCGTCCCTGGCCCTGGGGGTGGCCACGCTCGGCACGCTGTTCCTCTCCCTGGTCCCGGCGCTCGGTATGCGGGACGCACTGGTCACGACCTTGCTGGTACAGCTCGCGGCGGTGGCGCTGACGGTGGGTCTGAGCCTGCGGCTGCCGCGCGGTGTCGTCTGACGCACGGCACAGTGACACATGACAGGTAACAGATATTGAAATCTGTCACCTGTCATGGCACTGTGGCGGACATGAACCTCCCCGCAGCAACACAGCGACCTCTCGGCACCACCGGCCCCCGCGTCTCCCCGCTCGGCCTCGGCTGCATGGGCATGTCCGCGCTGTACGGCGAAGCCGACCGCGCCGAGTCGATCGCCACCGTCCACGCCGCGCTCGACGCGGGTGTCACCCTCCTCGACACCGGTGACTTCTACGCGATGGGCCACAACGAGATGCTGATCGGCGAGGCCCTGCGCACGGCCCCCGCCGCGGCCCGCGAATCCGCGCTGACCAGCGTGAAGTTCGGCGCCCTGCGCGACCCGGACGGCGGCTGGAGCGGCTACGACGGGCGCCCGGCGGCGGTGAAGAACTTCGCCGCGTACAGCCTCCAGCGGCTCGGCGTCGACCACATCGACGTCTACCGCATCGCCCGCCTCGACCCGGACGTACCGATCGAGGAGACGGTCGGCGCCATCGCCGAACTGGTCGAGCAGGGCCACGTGCGACACATCGGCCTCTCCGAGGTCGGCGCGGAGACGATCCGCCGGGCCGCCGCCACCGCCCCGATCTCCGACCTCCAGATCGAGTACTCGCTGATCTCGCGCTCCATCGAGGAGTCGATCCTGCCCACCGTCAGCGAACTCGGTATCGGCGTCACCGCGTACGGCGTCCTGTCGCGCGGCCTCATCTCCGGCCACTTCACCCAGGACCGCACCCTCGCCGCGAACGACTTCCGCGGCATGAGCCCCCGCTTCCAGGGCGAGAACCTGCGCCACAACCTCGGCCTCGTCGAGCAGCTCCGCAAGATCGCCGAGCAGCAGGGCGTGAGCGTCGCGCAGATCGCCATCGCCTGGGTCCTGGCCCAGGGCGCGCGGCACAAGGCCGACATCGTGCCGCTGGTCGGCGCCCGCACCCGGACCCGGCTGACCGAGGCGCTCGGCGCGCTCGACGTGACGCTCACCCCCGCCGACCTCGCCGCGATCGAGCAGGCGGTGCCCGCCGGCGCCGCGGCCGGCGAGCGCTACCCGGCGGCCCAGATGGCACACCTCGACAGCGAACGCCGCTGACCCGCCGGGTACGGTCACTGGCATGGCACCGACCGAGACCCTGACCCCGGAGCGCATCCTCGCCGCGACCGAGGAGGTGCTGCGCCGCCACGGCGCCGCGAAGGCGACCGTGGTCGACGTGGCCCGCGCGCTCGGCGTCAGCCACGGCTCGGTCTACCGCCACTTCCGTACCAAGGCGGAGCTGCGCGGCGCGGTCACCCGGCGCTGGCTGGAGCGCACGACCGGCGTCCTGGCCGAGGTCGTCGCGGGCGACGAGGCACCCCCGGCCAAGCTGCGGCACTGGCTCGCGGCGCTGTTCGAGGCCAAGCAGCACAAGGCGGGCGACGACCCCGAACTGTTCGCCACGTACACGGTCCTGACGACCGAGAACAGCGACGTGGTCGACGAACACCTCGACGAGCTGCTCAGCCAGATCGCCGCGATCGTGCAAGAAGGCGTCGAGCGGGGCGAGTTCGAGGCGCCGGACGTCCCGGTGACGGCCCGCGCCGTCCTGGAGGCCACCGCCCACTTCCACGACCCGGTGCACGCGCCGGAGTGGTCGCGGCCGGGCAGCCGGGCGGCGTTCGACGCGGTGGTGGCGCTGGTGCTGCGCGGCGTCGAGGCGCGCTGAGCCCCTCGGAGCCGCCTTCCGGGCCCCTGCGGCGACTGAGCAGCGGGGTCCGGGGCAGCGCCCCGTGACAGGACGAAGGCCCCGGCCCACCGGATACCGGCGGACCAGGGCCTCAGCAACGCAGGGCGGCTACACCGACGTCAGCAGCCGATCAGCCGCGACGCGAGGTACCCCTCGATCTGGTCGAGCGACACCCGCTCCTGCTTCATGGTGTCGCGCTCGCGCACCGTCACCGCGTTGTCCTCGAGGGTGTCGAAGTCGACCGTGACGCAGAACGGCGTGCCGATCTCGTCCTGGCGGCGGTAGCGGCGGCCGATGGCGCCGGCGTCGTCGAAGTCGATGTTCCAGTGCTGGCGCAGCGCCTGGGCGAGCCCCTTGGCCTTCGGGGAGAGTTCCGGGTTGCGGGAGAGCGGGAGGACCGCGACCTTCACCGGGGCGATGCGCGGGTCGAACCGCATGACCGTGCGCTTCTCCATCTTGCCCTTGGCGTTGGGCGCCTCGTCCTCGAAGTACGAGTCGAGCATGAAGGCGAGCATGGTGCGGCCGACGCCGGCCGCGGGCTCGATGACGTACGGCGTGTACCGCTCGCCCTTCTCCTGGTCGAAGTAGGAGAGGTCCTGGCCGGAGGCCTTGGAGTGCGCGGACAGGTCGTAGTCCGTGCGGTTGGCTACGCCCTCCAGCTCACCCCACTCGCTGCCGCCGAAGCGGAAGCGGTACTCGATGTCGGCGGTGCGCTTGGAGTAGTGGGAGAGCTTCTCCTTCGGGTGCTCGAACCAGCGCATGTTCTCCTCGCGCAGGCCGAGGCCGGTGTACCAGTTCCAGCGCTGCTCCATCCAGTACTCCTGCCACTGCTCGTCCTCGCCCGGCTTGACGAAGAACTCCATCTCCATCTGCTCGAACTCGCGCGTACGGAAGATGAAGTTGCCGGGCGTGATCTCGTTGCGGAAGGACTTGCCCATCTGGGCGATGCCGAACGGCGGCTTGCGCCGCGAAGTCGTCTGCACCTGGCTGAAGTTGGTGAAGATGCCCTGCGCGGTCTCGGGCCGCAGGTAGGCGACGGAGCCGCTGTCCTGGGTCGGGCCGAGGTGCGTGGAGAGCAGGCCGGAGAACTGCTTGGGCTCGGTGAACGTGCCCTTGTTGCCGCAGTTGGGGCAGGTGAGGTCCGCGAGGCCGTTCTCGGGGGCGCGGCCCTTCTTCTCCTCGTACGCCTCTTCCAGGTGGTCCGCGCGGTACCGCTTGTGGCAGGAGGTGCACTCGGTCAGCGGGTCGGTGAACGTGGCCACGTGGCCCGACGCCTGCCAGACCTCCGTGGCCAGGATCACCGACGAGTCGATGCCGACGACGTCCTCGCGCGACGTGACCATGTAGCGCCACCACTGGCGCTTGAGGTTCTCCTTCAGCTCCACGCCCAGCGGACCGTAGTCCCAGGCTGCGCGCTGACCACCGTAGATCTCGCTGCAGGGGTAGACGAAGCCACGGCGCTTGCTGAGGCTGACGATGGTGTCGATCTTGTCGGCGGCCACGGTGCTCTCTTCATTACGACGACGTTGAAGCTCGCTGGATACGCGCTCCGGGAGCGAATGCCTCAGGTTACCGGCGGGCCCCACCCCGCAACCAAATCCGCCTCGGGGTACAGAGTGGGACCGAGCGTGACGAACACCTTGTTGACAATCGTTTCCAGTTTTGTTGAAAATGACTGTCATGAACGTACGCCTGGCTCGCAGCCGTCGCCGCCTCATATCCACCACCGCCGTCGCCGTCACCACGGCGCTCGGCCTCGTCACCCTCTCCGCCTGCTCGGGCGCGGACACGGCGGACGGCAAGAGCGGCGGCAAGCTGGACATCGTGGCGTCGTTCTACCCGATGCAGTACCTCGCCGAGCAGATCGGCGGCGACCACGTCTTGGTGCGCAACCTCACCGAGCCCGGCCAGGAACCGCACGACCTGGAGGTCAGTGCCCGCCAGCGCGCGCAGATCGAGGAGGCCGACGTCGCCCTGCACCTGAAGGGCCTGCAGCCCGCGGTGGACGAGGCGATCGACCAGTCCGGCACCCGGACGAAGATCGACGCGGCCTCCCTGACCCACCTGGAGACGCACGGCAGCGAGGTCGGCGGCCACGCGCAGGAGCACGCGCACGACGACGGCCACGACCACGACAGCGAGGGCGCCGACCCGCACATCTGGCTCGACCCGGTGAAGTACGCCGAGGTCGCAGGTGGCGTCGGCAAGGCCCTGGAGAAGGCCGACCCGGACCACGCGGCGGACTACAAGAGGAACACCGCGGCGCTGGTGAAGAAGCTGGACGGCCTGGACGCCGAGTTCCGGGACGGCCTGAAGGACACCGGCTCCAAGGTCTTCATCACCACGCACGCCGCCTTCGGCTACCTCGCCGAGCGCTACGGCCTCACCGAGGAGGCCATCAGCGGCCTCGACCCGGAGAGCGAGCCCAGCGCCGCCCGCGTCAAGGACCTCCAGAAGATGGCGAAGGCCGACGGCGTCACGACCGTCTTCTACGAGACCCTCGTCAGCGACAAGACGGCCAGGACCCTGGCCGGCGACGCGAAGCTGAGGACTGCTGTACTCGACCCGATCGAGGGCATCACCGAGAAGTCCAAGGGTGACGACTACCTCCAGGTCATGACGGCGAACCTGGCCGCACTGCGCCAGGCTCTCGGCGCCAAGTGACGTACCCGAAGAACGAGTTGAAGGGCGGCAGCGAGATGAGCGAACCCGTCATCACCCTGCGCGCGGTGACGGCCGAACTGGGCTCGCGCCCGGTCCTGCGCGGCATCGACCTGACCGTGGGCCGCGGCGAGGTCGTCGCCCTGCTCGGCGCGAACGGCTCGGGCAAGTCCACCGCCGTGCGCAGCATCATCGGCCAAGTACCGCTCACCGGCGGCGAGATCGAGCTGTTCGGCACCCCGCGCCGCCGCTTCAGGCAGTGGGCGCGCGTCGGCTACGTACCGCAGCGCACGACGGCCGCCGGCGGGGTGCCCGCGACGGTCACCGAGGTCGTCTCCGCGGGCCGGCTCTCCCGGGCCCGGTTCGGCGTCCTGCGAGCGGCCGACCGTGCGGCGGTGCGCCGCGCCCTGGAGCTGGTGGGCCTCGCCGACCGCGCCGGGGACTCGGTCGACGCCCTCTCCGGCGGCCAGCACCAGCGCGTCCTGATCGCCCGTGCCCTCGCCGCCGAACCCGAGCTGCTGATCATGGACGAGCCGATGGCCGGCGTCGACCTGGCCAGCCAGGAGATCCTGGCCGCGACCGTGCGCGACCAGGTCGCCGCGGGCGCCTCCGTCCTGCTCGTCCTGCACGAACTCGGCCCGCTGGAACCGCTGATCGACCGCGCGGTCGTGCTGCGCGACGGCTGCGTCCTGCACGACGGACCGCCCCCGAAGGCGGTCGGGCAGCACGCCCTGCCGGGCCACGACCACGTCCACCCGCACGCCGCCGTGGACGCCGAACTCCTCCGTACCGGACTGCTGAGCTAGAGGCCACGACCATGGAATTCCTCGACTACGCCTTCATGCAGCGGGCCCTGCTCGCCGCCGTCCTCATCGGCGTCACGGCCCCCGCCATCGGCATCTACCTGGTCCAGCGCCGCCAGGCACTCATGGGCGACGGCATCGGCCACGTGGCGATGACCGGCGTCGGCCTCGGCTTCCTCTTCTCCATGTCCCCGGTGTGGACGGCGATGCTCGTCTCCGTCCTCGGCGCGCTGCTCATGGAGCTGATCCGCTGGTACGGCAGGACGCGCGGCGACATCGCCCTCGCCATGCTCTTCTACGGCGGCATGGCCGCGGGCGTGATGTTCATCAACCTCGCCCCGGGCGGCTCCACCGCCAACCTCACCTCCTACCTCTTCGGCTCGCTCACCACCGTCTCGCAGCAGGACGTCGTGACGATCTGTCTGCTCGCCGCGTTCGTGGTCCTGGTCACCGTGGGGCTGCGCCGGCAGCTCTTCGCGGTCAGCCAGGACGAGGAGTTCGCGCGGGTCACCGGGGTGCCGGTGCGCGCCCTGAACCTGCTGATCGCGGTCACCGCCGCGGTCACCGTGACGGTCGCGATGCGGGTGGTGGGCCTGCTCCTGGTCTCGGCGCTGATGGTGGTCCCGGTCGCGGCGGCCCAGCAACTGACCCGCAGCTTCAAGGCGACCTTCGTGGTCTCGGTGGCCATCGGCGTCGTGGTGACGCTGGGCGGCACCGTCACCTCCTACTACCAGGACGTGCCGCCGGGCGCGACGATCGTCCTGCTGACCATCGGCGTCTTCATCGCCCTGACGCTGCTGGCCACCCCGCTGGCCCGGCGCCGGGCGCGCGCGGCGGCGGCGGCCGTCGCGGGCGACCCGGCGGAGTGCTCGATTCCCGGTCAGGCCCCGGCCCAGGTCTGACCCCGCTCGGGGGGCCGCCTGGCACAATGGCGGCGGTACGTACGTGGCAGGGACGCGAGGAGGAACCCGTGGCAGCCCCGGTTCGAGGCAGGTCGACCCGCCAGCGCGCGGCCGTGGCGGCGGCGCTCGACGAGGTGGACGAGTTCCGCAGCGCGCAGGAACTGCACGACGTCCTGAAGCACAAGGGCGACTCCGTCGGGCTGACCACGGTCTACCGCACGCTCCAGTCCCTCGCGGACGCGGGGGAGGTGGACGTGCTGCGCACGTCCGAGGGCGAGGCGGTGTACCGGCGGTGCGCCTCCGATGACCATCACCATCATCTGGTCTGCCGGATGTGCGGCAAGGCGGTGGAGGTCGAGGGGCCGGCGGTCGAGTCCTGGGCGGAGACGATCGCCTCTGAGCACGGGTATGTGAACGTGGCGCACACGGTGGAGATTTTCGGCACCTGTGCGGAGTGCGCTGCCGCTGGGTGAGGGAGTGTGCGGCGTGGGCGCGGGGGCTGGTCGCGCAGTTCCCCGCGCCCCTCAAAGGGCCGTTGTTCGGCTGCCGGTCCGGTGGGGGTTCTCGCGCAGTTCCCCGCGCCCCTGAGAGGCGCACTTCGTGCGGCCTCTCATCGGCGGCGCGTAGCACGCGCCCCTATGGGGCTGCGGCGGAGCCGCATGCTCCAGGGGCGCGGGGAACTGCGCGACCAGCCACGACGCACCCGCAGACGCCTAGGCCTGCCCGCCCTCGAGCTGGAGCAGCACCTCGTTCGGGGTCGCCCCACCGAAGCGCCGGTCACGCGAGGCGTACTCCACGCAGGCCCGCCACAGGTCCCGCCGGTCGAAGTCCGGCCACAGCACGTCCTGGAAGACCATCTCCGCGTACGCGCTCTGCCACAGCAGATAGTTCGAGGTGCGCTGCTCACCGCTGGGCCGCAGGAACAGGTCGACGTCCGGCATGTCCGGGTAGTACAGGTACTTGGCGAAGGTCTTCTCTGTGACCTTCGCCGGGTCGAGCCGGCCGGCCCGCACATCCTCGGCGAGGGCCTGCGCGGCGTCCGCGATCTCGGCCCGGCCCCCGTAGTTCATGCAGAAGTACAGGGTCAGCCGGTCGTTGTCCTTGGTCTGCTCCTGGGAGATCTCCAGCTCCCTGGCGACCGACTTCCACAGCTTGGGCATCCGGCCGACCCAGCGCACCCGGATACCGAGGGCGTCGAGCTGGTCGCGGGTCTTGCGGATGAAGTCCCGGTTGAAGTTCATCAGGAAGCGGACCTCGTCGGGCGAGCGCTTCCAGTTCTCCGTGGAGAACGCGTAGAGCGAGATCGCGCCGACGCCCAGCTCGACGGCGCCCTGGAGGACGTCCAGGACACGCTCCGCGCCGACCTTGTGCCCTTCCGTGCGCGGCAGCCCGCGCTCCTTGGCCCAGCGGCCGTTGCCGTCCATGACGATGGCGACGTGACCGGGGACCAGCTCGCCCGGGATCTTCGGCGGCCGCGCGCCCGACGGGTGCGGTTCGGGTGTCTCGTACTCGCGACGGGACGACCGTCCGAGGATTCCGCGACGTGCCATGTTCCGGGCCTCTCCCCTAGCTCAGTTTCCAGCTCTGTTACAGCTCCAGCGCAGCGGCGCGCTAGCTCTTCTCGACGTAGCGCAGCGAGCGCAGTCCGCGCTCCAGGTGCCAGTGCAGGTAGGCCGAGACGAGCCCGCTGCCCTCGCGCACGAAGCGTGGCTCGCTCGCGTCGGCCGTCTCCCAGTCGCCGCTCAGCAGCGCGGCGAGCAGGGTGAGGGCCCCGGGTGAGGGTACGACGCTGCCCGGCACCCGGCAGTCCACGCAGACCGAGCCGCCCGCGCCGACCGAGAAGAACCGGTTGGGGCCGGGCATCCCGCACCGGGCGCAGTCGCCGAAGGTGGGCGCGTACCCGTTCACCGCGAGGGAGCGGAGCAGGAACGCGTCGAGGATGAGGTGCGCCTCGTGCTCGCCGCGGGCGAGGGTGCGCAGGGCGCCGACGAGGAGCAGGTACTGCTGGACGGCCGGTTCGCCCTCGTGGTCGGTGAACCGTTCCGCCGTCTCCAGCATGGCGGTGCCCGCGGTGTAGCGGGCGTAGTCGGTGACGATCCCGCTGCCGTACGCGGCGATGGTCTCGCTCTGCGTGCACAGCGGCAGGCCGCGCCCGACCAGTTCGCTGTTGCGGGCAAAGAACTGCACGTCGACGTGGGAGAACGGTTCGAGCCGCGCGCCGAACTTGGACTTGGTGCGGCGCACACCGCGGGCCACGGCACGGACCCGGCCGTGGCCGCGGGTGAGGAGGGTGATGATGCGGTCGGCCTCGCCGAGCTTCTGGGTCCGCAGGACGATCCCGTCGTCACGGAAGAGACTCATCGCGCACCCCCGCGGGCGGCGGCGTCGTCTTCACGGAGCGGGCTCATCCCCCCATTCTGCCTCGCCGCCGGGGTGCTCCGTGGCCCGGCCACCCGTTACCGGCCGCCGGAGCCTCAGGGGACCTCGCCGCGGCTTCTGCGGTTGGCGTAGGCCGTCGCCGCGCGCAGCCGCTCCGTGGTGGTCGCCTCCCGCACCATGTCGGGCGCGCAGTCCCACTCCCGGCCGCCGCCGAAGGGGCGCAGCTGTACGTACGGGCCCTCATGTCCCATCACCCGTCCCACGCGGCCGGTGCTCATGTCGACCGCGTACGAACCGATGGCTGGCTTCATCGGGTGGCGCTCCTGTCCGGTTGTGCGTCCTGCGCGAGGGGGTGACGGCCGGGCGGTCGCCGTGTCAACCGGACAACGCCCCGATTCCATTGATGGACACGGGGCGAACGGGGGCTCGCCGGGTGACCCCACCGCCCCCGGTCGTATTTCACGCTCAGCGCCGCGGAGGTGACATGTGCCTTTGCGCAGTGCGCGCCCGCCCGGGGGTCAGCCGACGCCGCGGGTCTCGCGTCCGGCGCGCTTCTCGATGCCGCGGAAGTGCGTGGCCATGGCGTGCTCGGCGCCGGCCACGTCCCGGGCGCGCAGCGCGGCCACGATGGCGCGGTGCCGGTCGACGGTGACCTCGGGCGCCGGGTCGCCGGCCCACCGGCGGACCCCGGCGACCCGGTCGAAGACGTGCCAGAACGCGCCGAGCAGTTGCGGTATCAGCTCGTTGCCGAGCGAGCCGTAGAGCGTCTCGTGGAACGCGCGGTCCAGGTCGGCGAAGGGCTCGCCGGCCTCGCCCGCCTCCCCCATCTTCCGTACGATCGCGTCGAGTCGGTCCAGGGTCGCGGTATCGGGCGGGGCGGCCGCGACCCGGCGGATCAGGCCTTCCTCCAGGATCTCGCGGAGCTGGAGGATCTCGGCGAGGGCGTGCACGTCGGCGGCGGGGCGCAGCAGGGTGCGGAAGGTGAGTCCGTCGACGAGCGGGGTCAGCGAGGCCTGGCCGACGTAGGTGCCATAGCCGTGCCGTATCTCCACGATGTCGAGTGCCTGGAGGGCCTTGAGCGCCTCCCGGACCGAGTTCCGGCTCACCCCGAGGCTCTCCATCAACTCGGCTTCGGTGGGCAGGAGTTCGCCCGGGCGCAGTCCCGCGTCCAGGATCTGCTGCATCACCGCGCGCTGGACCTGGTGGCTGAGGCGGCGGGGGCGTACGGCGGGACTCCTGGGCTCCTCGGGCATGCGCCGCATCGTAGGCGGTCCGACATCCCACGTCCCACCTCGGGACGGAACTTCCTCGCGCGGGCGGGCGGCGCACACGCGTGCGATCCTGCGCGATCTCTTGACCGCCCTCCCGGGTCCTCTTATGGTCGCGTCGCTACCAGACGTAGGACGTTGGATCTCCCGGCCCCGCGCCCCGCACCGGCCGGGCCGTCCCTTCACCGGAGTCACTGGAGGCACCATGAGCGAGCACGACGCGACCGGTCGCCGGTCCTTCCTCGCGTACAGCGGCGCCCTGGCCGCGGCGGCCGCCGTCTCCACGTCGCTGTCGGCCTGTTCGTCCGGCCCCAGGTCCACCGACAACGCCGGCGAGGACGGTGCGGGGTCCCTGACGGCCGTCATCGGCTACGGCAACGACGGCAGCTGGGACCCGACGCAGACGGCGTCCGCGTTCGCGATGGCAGGCAACCAGCACATCTACGAGGGCCTGGTGGACACC
The DNA here is from genome assembly GCF_040611655.1 of Streptomyces sp. NPDC006552. Lineage (NCBI taxonomy): Bacteria > Bacillati > Actinomycetota > Actinomycetes > Kitasatosporales > Streptomycetaceae > Streptomyces > Streptomyces sp. NPDC006552. Next base: position 25,160 of record NZ_JBEXOS010000032.1, on the reverse strand, counting down.
GACCCGATCACCCGGGCCCCCTACGCGGCGCTGGCCACCGAGGTGCCGGGCGCGACGCAACTCAAGGGCACCTCCTGGCAGTTCACGCTCCGCTCGGGCGCGACCTGGCACGACGGGAAGCCGGTCACCGCCGACGACGTGGTCTTCGTCTTCGACCGGATCCTCGACCCGGGGACGCAGACGCTCGCCAAGGGCTTCTTCGAGAGCTGGCTGAAGGAGGTCCGCAAGACCGGTGACTCCTCGGTCGAGCTGGTCCTCAAGTTCCCGTTCCCGGACGGCGTCGCGCGGCTGACCCTCGCGAAGATCATGCCGAAGCACGTCTTCTCGGCGGCCGGCGCGTGGGACGACGCGATGAAGGGCAAGGCCGTCGGCTCGGGACCGTACCGGCAGGTCTCGCACCAGCCGAAGACGAACACCACCTTCGCCGCCTTCGACCGCTACAACGGCCCGCGCAAGCCCGCCTACCGCTCGATGAACTGGCTGACCATCGTGGACGCGGCACCGCGCGTCGCGAAGATCTCCGGCTCCGGCGCCGACGCGCAGATCGCCGACAACATCCCCTACGCCAACATCCAGCGCCTTCAGCGGGACGGGCTCACCGTCGAGGGCGGCGCCGGGATGAACAACCTGTTCCTGATGTTCAACACGGCGCACAAGCCCTTCGACGACGTGCGCGTGCGCCAGGCACTGCACTACGCCATCGACACGGACAAGATGATCGAGGTCGCGCTCAAGGGCCGCGGGAAGGCGGCGACGTCCTTCCTCGACGAGGGCAACCCGAGCCACCGCCGCGCGAGGACGGTCTACGCGTACGACCCGAAGAAGGCCCGGCAATTGCTGCGGGACGCGGGCGTCAGCGGCCTCACCGTCGACCTCATGGCCGTCAACGTGTCGTGGATCGTCGACTGCCTGCCGACCGTCAAGGCGTCGTGGGACGCGATCGGCGTACGGACCACGCTCGACCCGCAGGAGACCACCGCCGTCTTCACCAAGATGGACCAGAAGAAGGACTACCAGGTGGTGGCCGCGGCCTCGAACCCGAACCAGTTCGGCCTCGACGCCGACCTGATCATGCGCTACAACTACGGGCCCGCCAACCTCTGGATGGGCTACGCCCGGTGGGCCCGCGACGCCACCGCCCAGCAGCTCTTCCGGCAGATGGACCAGGCCACCCGGGAACCGGACGCCGCCCGGAAGAAGATGATGATCCAGGAGTACCTGGACACCGTCGCCGAGCAGGCCGTCATCTACCCCGTCGTCCACAACGAGCTGATGACCGCCTGGGACGGCAAGAAGATCACCGGAGTGCGGGCGCAGCCCTACCCCGGCATCAACGTCCTCCAGGCGCACCCCGCGTAAGCCCCGCAAGCTGGTCACCTCGTAAGGGAGTCCGTGCCCGTGGCCGTGATCGCCCGCATCCTCGCCCGGCGCCTGGTGCTGCTCGTGCCGCTGCTGCTCGGCATCGTCCTGTTCGTGTTCCTCGTGATGCGCTTCGCCGACATCGACCCGGCCTCCGCGTACTTCCAGGGCGCCAGCCCGACACCGCGGCAGCTGCACGACTTCCGCGAGCGCAACGGACTCCTCGACCCACTGCCGCTGCGCTACCTCCACTTCGTCGCCGACCTGCTCCGGGGCGACCTGGGGATCAGCGTGCTGACCCGGCAGCCGGTCGTCGAGCAGATCACCACCGCGCTGCCGCTCACCCTGCAGCTGACCTTCCTCGGGCTCGGCATCGCCGTCGTCGTCTCGCTTGCGCTCGGCATCAGCGCCGCCATCCACCGCGACCGCGCCTGGGACCAGGTGGTGCGGGTGATCTCCCTGACCGGCGTCGCCGCGCCCGGCTTCTGGCTGGCCCTGCTGATGATCCAGTACCTCTCCGTGGAGCTGGGCTGGTTCCCGACCGGCGGCTATGTCAACCCGGCCGACTCGCCGGCCGGCTGGCTGCGGACCATGACGCTGCCCGCGCTCGCCCTGTCGCTGCCGGTCGCCGCCCAGCTGACCCGGATCGTGCGGACGGCCGTCGTCGAGGAGCTGGACAAGGACTACGTGCGCACGGCCGTCGGCAGCGGGCTCCCGCCGGTCGTCGTGGTCGGCCGCAACGTGCTGCGCAACGCCCTGATCAACCCGCTCACCGTGCTCGGGCTGCGCGTGGGCTATCTGCTGGGCGGGGCGGTGGTCGTGGAGACGATCTTCTCCCTCCCCGGGATGGGGAAGCTGATGATCGACGCGGTGAAGAACGGCGACCCGGCCGTGGTGCAGGGGGTCGTCCTCACCACGGCCGTGGGGTTCGTCGTGGTCAACCTGGTGATCGACGTGCTGTATCTGCTGGTCAATCCGCGGCTGCGGGGGGCGGCGTGAAACGGTCCATGCCGCGCGGCGCGGCCGGCCGCCGGCCGCGCCGGTTCCCGTTCCTGGCGCGCGTCGCCCTCGGCGTGCTCACCGTCGTCGCCCTCATGGCCCTCTGCGCGCCGCTGCTCGCGCCGCACGACCCGCTCGACCAACAGCCGCAGGTGGACGGCGCCGGGCAGCCGTCCGGCGCGCACTGGATGGGCCAGGACAGCCTCGGCCGCGACATCCTCAGCCGGCTCATGTACGGGGCCCGCTGGTCGCTCGCCATCGGGCTCGGGGCGACGCTGCTCGCGCTCGTCGCGGGCGCGGTCCTCGGCGCGGTCGCGGCGACGTCGCGCAAGGCCGTCGACGAGACGCTCATGCGCTGCCTCGACATCGTCATGGCGTTCCCCGGCATCGCGCTGGCGGCCGTGCTCGTCGCCGTCTTCGGCGGCGGCATCCCGGTGCTGATCTGCGCCCTCGCCTTCCTGTTCACCCCGCCGATCGCCCGGGTCGTACGGGCCAACGTCCTGGACCAGTACGGCGAGGACTACGTCACGGCCGAGCGGGTCATCGGCGCCCGCACCCCGCACATCGTGCTGCGGCACGTCGCCGTCAACTGCGCGGCCCCGGTCCTCGTCTTCTGCACCGTGCAGGTCGCGGAGGCGATCGTCTTCGAGGCGTCGCTGTCCTTCATCGGCGCGGGCGTGCGGCCCCCGGACCCATCCTGGGGCAGCGTCATCGCCGACGGCAAGAACATGGTGCTGACCGGCGGCTGGTGGGCGACCGTCTTCCCCGGCCTGCTGATGCTGCTCACGGTCCTGTCCCTGAACGTCCTCAGTGAGGGGGTCTCCGACGCGTGGGCGGCGCCGGCCGCACGGGACGTGCCGGCGGCGAAGGAGCCCGACCGGCTGGAGAGCACCGTGCCCGGCACCGGCCAGGTCCTCGACCTCCCCGGCCTCACCGAGGCAGCGGCCCGGCTGCGCGCCCGCGCCCGGCCGCTGCCCGACGCCCCGCCCGTGCTCCGCGTCCGCGACCTCGCCATCGGCTTCGACGGGCGGCACGGCGGGGTCGACATCGTCGACGGCATCAGCTTCGACGTCCGGCCCGGCGAGGTGCTCGGCCTGGTCGGCGAGTCCGGCTGCGGCAAGTCGCTGACCGCGCTGACCGTGATGGGCCTGCACCCCAAGGGGGCCCGGATCCGCGGCCACGTCACCTTCGACGGCCGCGAACTGACCGGTCTGCCGATGAGCGCGCGCCGGCGCCTGCTCGGCCACGACATGGCGATGGTCCACCAGGACGCGCTGTCGTCCCTCAACCCGGCGATGACCGTACGCGCCCAGCTCAGGCAGGTCGTCCGGCGCGGCGGCCGACGCTCCCCGGCGGCCCTGCTCGACCTCGTCGGGCTCGATCCGGACCGCACCCTGCGCAGCTACCCGCACGAACTCTCCGGCGGCCAGCGCCAGCGCGTCCTGATCGCCATGGCGCTCTCCCGCGACCCGAAGCTGATCGTCGCCGACGAGCCGACGACGGCGCTCGACGTGACGGTGCAGGCCCAGGTCATCGAGTTGCTGCTGCGGCTCCGCGCCGAGCTGGGCTTCGCGCTGGTGCTCGTCTCGCACGACCTGGCACTGGTCGCCGACGTCACGGACCGCGTCGTCGTCATGTACGGCGGCCAGATCGTGGAGACGGGCGTGACGGCCGACCTGGTGGAGGCGCCGCACCACCACTACACGCGCGGTCTGCTCGGTTCGGTCCTCTCGCTGGAGGCGTCGGCGGAGCGCCTGACCCAGATCAGGGGCGTCGTCCCCGCCCCGGCCGACTTCCCGGCGGGCTGCCGCTTCGCGGACCGCTGCCCGCTGGCGTCACAGGTGTGCCGGGAGCAGGCGCCGCCGTTGACAGGTGGGCCCGCGCACGCATCGGCGTGCCATCACCCGGCCGTGCCCCGAAGGGGCGCGGGGAACGGCGCGAGCGACCACGACGGACCCGCCGCCGCGCACACCACGTCCGTACCCACGGCGCGCCGCGCGACCCCCACGGAGAGGGACCCGAAATGACACACCCCCTCGTGGAGTTGGCCGACGTACACGTCGTCCACAAGGCCCGCTCGGGCGGCCTGTTCAGCCGCGACCACGTGTACGCCCTCACGGCCGCCGACCTCACCATCGCCCCCGGCGAGACGGTCGGCGTCGTGGGCGAGTCGGGCTGCGGCAAGTCGACGCTGGCCAAGGTCCTGGTGGGCGTAGCAAAACCGACCTCAGGAACGGTGACGTACCAGGGCGGCGACCTGTGGACCATGCCCCCCAAGGAGCGCCGCGCAGCGCTCGGCACCGGCGTCGGCATGATCTTCCAGGACCCGTCGACGGCCCTGAACCGGCGGCTGACCGTACGGCAGATCGTGCGCGACCCGCTGGACGTGCACCGGCGCGGCACGGCCGCCCGGCGGCAGGCGCGCGTCACGGAGCTGCTGGGCCTGGTCGGGCTTCCGGCGGCGCTGGCCGACGTCCTGCCCGGCCAGCTCTCCGGCGGCCAGCGCCAGCGGGTCGCCATCGCGCGGGCGCTGGCCCTGGAACCGGAGCTGGTCGTCGCCGACGAGCCGACGAGCGCGCTGGACGTGTCGGTGCGCGCCCAGATCCTCAACCTCCTCCTCGACCTCAAGGAGCGGCTCGGCATCTCCCTGGTCTTCGTCTCGCACGACATCCAGACGGTGCGGCGGATGAGCGACCGGGTCATCACCATGTACCTGGGCCGCATCGTGGAGGAGACCCCGGCCGCCGACGTCCTCGACCGCTCCCGGCACCCCTACACCCGGGCCCTCTTCTCGGCGACGCCCGGCCTGCTCGACCCGATCGACCCGATCCCGCTGGCCGGTCCGGTGCCCTCGGCCACGCGTCCGCCCTCCGGCTGCCCGTTCCGGACGCGGTGCTGGCGAGCCGATGTCAGCTGCGTGGCGGCGATGCCGGAGCCGCGCGGGGGTGACGGGCATGTCTTCCGCTGTCACCATCCGGTGGACGCGGCGCAGTCCACACGGGACCTCATCCACGAGGTCTCCTGACCGGCAGGCCGCGGGGCTCAGCTCGGGGTGCGGGCGGCGACCGCCAGGAGGCGGTTCACCTCGTCCGTGCACATGGTCAGGGCGGCGCCGACCGTACCGAGTACGTCCCGCTCGGCCGCCGAGTACGGTCCGTCGGCGAGGGCGATCCGCGCGCCCTGGAGCAGGATCGACTCCCGGCCCGCCGGAGCGAGGTGCGCGGCGAGCGGGTCGAGCGCCTCGTGCAGCTCTATGGCGAGCCCGGCCACGGATCCGCAGTGCTCGGGCAGCCGGCCGGTGTCGAGCCGCAACGCCTCGACCAGCGCGGCCAGTTGTTCCTCTGTGCAGTCGTCGAACCCGGCCGCCCGCACGATCCCGACGGCGCTCTCCAGCGCCGCACGGGAGGAGGCGTTGCCCGCGGAGAGCACCGCGAGCACCACGGTGTGCACGGCGTCGCGCAGCATGCCGGAGAAGCGGTGCGTGGTGGGGTGGTCGAGCGCGTCCGTGCCGAAGCGGGCCTCGCAGGCGGCGCACTGGACGACGGGCCCGGTCTCGCCGCGCGGCAGCACCGGCACGCCGAGCACGGTGAACCGGCGACGGCCCGTGCGGCGCTGGAAGTTGCGGTCGCCGCCGCAGCCCGGGCAGAAGAACTCGCCGTCGCCCACGGTGGTCCACGCGGTGTGCACGCCCAGAACCCGGGAGACCCCGGCCCGTCGCATACGTCCCCAGATCGGCAGCACGTCGCACACCTCCGTAACGGCGCCGCAACATCGCGGCGTTGGCGTGATGTTAGCCACATTGTCGAGGCGGCGTCAGTACCTTGGTCACGCCGAGGTCACGGCAGGGGCGCCGGTTGGCCGAGACATGACGCGGCCCCGCACCCCTGCAAATGAGGTACGGGGCCGCGAACGTGCAGCTCAACCGGGTCAGCGGGCCGCCCGGTTGACCGCGGAGACGACCGCCTGGAGCGACGCACGTGTCGTATTCGCGTCGATCCCGATCCCCCACAGAACCTTGTCGCCGATGGCGACCTCGATGTACGAGGCGGCGACGGCGGACGCGCCCTCGCTCATCGTGTGCTCCTGGTAGTCCAGCAGGCGGGCGTCGATCCCGATGCCCTGGAGCGCGGCGAAGAACGCGGAGATCGGGCCGTTGCCGGTGCCGGTCAGGACCTGGTCGACGCCGTCGACCGCGGCCTCGACCGTGAGGGTGTCGACGCCGTCGGTGTCGGTGGTCGTCTGGCCGGCCTTGACCTGGATGCGGCCCCAGGGGTTCTCCGGGTTGGGCAGGTACTCGTCGCGGAAGACGCTCCAGATGTCCTTCGGGGTGACCTCGCCGCCCTCGGCGTCCGTCTTGGCCTGGATGACCTTGGAGAACTCGACCTGCATCCGGCGCGGCAGGTCCAGGCTGTGGTCGTTCTTCAGGACGTAGGCGATACCGCCCTTGCCGGACTGCGAGTTGACCCGGATGACGGCCTCGTAGGAGCGGCCGACGTCCTTGGGGTCGATCGGCAGATACGGGACGGCCCACTCGATGTCGTCGACGGTCTTGCCGGCCTGCGCGGCGCGGTTCTCCATCGCCTCGAAGCCCTTCTTGATGGCGTCCTGGTGGGAGCCGGAGAAGGCGGTGTAGACCAGGTCGCCCGCGTAGGGGTGGCGCGGGTGGACCTCCATCTGCGTGCAGTACTCGGCGGTGCGGCGGATCTCGTCGATGTCGGAGAAGTCGATCTGCGGGTCGACGCCCTGGGAGAACAGGTTCATGCCCAGGGAGACCAGGTCGACGTTGCCGGTGCGCTCGCCCTGGCCGAACAGGCAGCCCTCGATACGGTCGGCGCCGGCCATGATCGCCAGTTCGGCGGCGGCGACGGCGGTGCCCCGGTCGTTGTGCGGGTGCACCGACAGGCAGACGTACTCGCGGCGCGTCAGGTGCCGCGACATCCACTCGAAGCGGTCCGCGTGGGTGGAGGGGGTGGACCGCTCCACGGTGGCGGGCAGGTTCAGGATGATCTCGCGGTCCGGGCCCGGCTGCCACTCGTCGCAGACGGCCTCGCAGACCTCCAGGGCGAAGTCCAGCTCCGTGTCGGTGAAGATCTCCGGGCTGTACTGGTAGCCGAAGACCGTCTCGGGGCCCAGCAGCTTCTCCGCGTACTCCATGACCAGGCGGGTGCCGTCGACGGCGATCTGCTTGACCGCCTCCTTCGAGCCGCGGAAGACGACCTCGCGCCAGACCGGCGCCGTCGCGTTGTACAGGTGGACCGTGGCGCGCTTGGCGCCGACCAGGGACTCCACGGTCCGCGCGATCAGCTCCTCGCGGGCCTGCGTCAGCACGGAGATCGTCACGTCGTCCGGGATCGCGTCCGGGTCCTCGATGATCGAGCGTACGAAATCGAAGTCCGTCTGCCCGGAGCTGGGGAAGCCGACCTCGATCTCCTTGTAGCCCATGCGGACCAGCAGGTCGAACATCTCGCGCTTGCGGGCCGGCGACATGGGGTCGATCAGCGCCTGGTTGCCGTCGCGCAGGTCGGTGGAGAGCCAGCGGGGCGCGGCCGTGATCCGGTTGTCCGGCCAGGTGCGGTCGGCGATGTCCACCTGGTCGTACTGACCGTACTTGTGGATCGGCATCGACGTGGGGCGCTGGAAGTTCGGCATGATGCGGGGGCTCCTCGAGGGTGGCCGGTAAGGCGGCCGACCGGCGCAACGCCAAACTCCGCGGGGAGGGGGGTCGGCCTCGACTACAGGCCCTCGCCGCGGCAGCTAAGGAGAAGCAGCCCGAAACGCATGATGCACCGCACTTTAGCCGAGCCGCGCGGGACGCGAAGACCTGTATCAGTATGCGGGACCGGCCAGAGGTAACGGGTAAGAGGTGATCAATACCTCTATTTCACTAATCATTGTGGCAGGTAGTGACAGCACCCTCACCCAGTGCCACATTGCCTCGCATGACCACCACTCCGACGGGGAATCCGGCAGGGTTCGAGCCCGTCTTCTGCACGATCGTGCCGCCCCACCTCCAGGACCGGGTCGCCCGCTCCGGCGACACGGCGCTCGCCGCCCGGGCCCGCAGGAGCCTGGAGCGCGACGCCCTGGAGCGCACCCGCCGCCGGATGACGACCGTGCTCGGCGCGCCCGCCGTCGCGCCGTCGGCCGGCGCCGCGGACCAGAAGCCGCGGCGGACCATCTACGACGCCCGCCACCAGACCGGGCTGCCCGGCAGCGAGGTCCGCGGCGAGAGCGAGGGGCCCGGCGGCGACGCGACCGTCAACCGCGCCTTCGCCGGCCTCGGCGCCACCTTCGAGCTGTACCTGGAGAAGTACGCCCGCTACTCCATCGACGGCCAGGGCCTGCCGCTGAACGCGACGGTGCACTACGACGAGGACTACAACAACGCCTTCTGGAACGGCGAGCAGATGGTCTTCGGCGACGGTGACGGCGAGATCTTCCTCGACTTCACCCTCCCCGTCGACGTCATCGGCCACGAGCTGACCCACGGCGTCACGCAGTACACGGCGAACCTGACCTACTTCGGCCAGCCCGGCGCGCTGAACGAGTCGGTGTCGGACGTCTTCGGCTCGCTGATCAAGCAGTACTCGCTCGGCCAGACCGCCGCCGAGGCCGACTGGCTGATCGGCGCGGGCCTGCTCGCGCCGGGCGTCACCGGCGTCGCCCTGCGCTCCATGAAGGCCCCCGGCACGGCGTACGACGACGACGTGCTCGGCAAGGACCCGCAGCCGGCGGACATGGCGCACTACGTGCGGACCGGCCGGGACAACGGCGGCGTGCACCTCAACTCCGGCATCCCCAACCGCGCCTTCTACATCGTCGCCGACGCGCTCGGCGGGCACGCGTGGGAGCGGGCGGGGCAGATCTGGTTCGACACCCTCACCGGCGGCGAGCTGGAACAGGACTGTTCCTTCACCGACTTCGCCAGGGCCACGGTGCGGGCCGCGCAGGCCCGCTACGGCGCGGGCGAGGAGCATCAGTCGGTGCTCAAGGCCTGGGAGCAGGTCGGGGTCCCCACCCAGTGACCGCGGGCCCCGGCGGGCCCCCGACAGGAGTAGACAGGGACCCATGCGTATTCACGTCTCCCGCACGGGCGGGTTCGCCGGCATCGAGCGGCACGCGGAGGTCGACACCGCGGGCCGCGCCGACGCCCCGGAGTGGCACGCCCTGGCCGAGCGGGCGGTGGCCGCGGGCCGGGGCACGCCGCCCGCCGGGGTCCCGGACGGGTTCGGCTACACCATCACCGTGGACGGCACCCGCGTGTACTGCGCGGATCCCCGGCTCACCGAGGAACAGCGCAGCCTGATCACCCGGGTACTCAAGGAAGGGGCATGAGCGGCGTGCGGGGCCGGGAAAATCCGGTCGGCCGCCGGGCCCGGCTGCCGTAACCTCCGTACCGATGGCCACTGTTGACGCTCCCCCGCCCCTTCTCGCCCGCCTGGAACGGTACTACGACGCGGTGCCGCGCGCGGCCGCCCGCGTCGAGGAGTACGGCTCGCTCACGCTCTTCGTCCGCGAGGGCCCGGGCTGGCCGTACTACGCGCGGCCCGCGCTGCGCCCGGACGCCCCGCCGCCGGGCGTGGCCGATGTCCGTGCCGTGGCCGCGCGGCAGGCGGAGCTGGGGGCGCCGGTGGCGTTCGAGTGGGTGGCCGAGACGACGCCCGGTCTGCGCGCGGCCGTCGAGGCGGCCGGACTGCACGTCAGCGAGCATCCGCTGATGGCGCGGGACGCGTCGGCGCCTCTGCCCGGGCGGCATCCTCTCGTCCGCGTCCTGGACGCGGCGGACCCGTTCCTGGCGGCGGCGCTGGCGTTGCCGCACGTGGCGTTCGCCCACCCCGGGACTGCGACGGGCCCGGTGGGCGCCGCGGAACTCACCGCGGAGGTCGCGGCACGGGCGGCGGACGGCACGGTCCCGGACCACCAGGAGCGGATCCGCGCGGGCCGGGTGGTCGTCGCGGCGGCCGTCGAGAACGGGGTGGTGCTCGGCTCCGGCATGCACCTGCCCGTCGGCGACGTCACGGAGGTCGCCGGTGTCGGCACGCTGCCGGCCGCGCGCCGCCGGGGCCTCGGCCTCGCGGTGACGGCGGAACTGGTCCGCTCCGCGCTCGCCTCCGGCGTCTCTACGGTGTTCTTGTCGGCCGGGGACGATGAGGTGGCCCGCCTCTACGCCCGCCTGGGTTTCCACCCGGTGGGCACGGCCCTGATCGGCGCTCTCCAGTAACCCGGATCAACGTCGCGGCCGGCCGCGCAGTTCCCCGCGCCCCTGGCGGGGCACAGCGCCCAAACCCAGCCCCTCCGGCGATTGAGGAGCGGGGACCGGGGCGGAGCCCCGGGGCTTCGCGTCATCGCCGGGTGCGCCACCATCGCGGCCGGTCGCGCAGTTCCCCGCGCCCCTGGCGGGGCTACAGCGCGCCGGCGTCGCGGGCCGTCCAGACCGACGGGAAGAACGGGCGGTAGCCCAGGTCACGCCGGATCCGGTCGGTCGACATGACGCCCCGCCACGGATCGGAGTCCACCTTCTCGTACAGCTCGCCCGGCACGGCCACCCCATTGAGCCGGTAGAGGTCGACCGTCGTGATCGGGGCGTCGTCGGCGATGTTGTAGAGGCGGCCGCGCACGCCCGGCGCGTACAGCAGCCGTTGCAGCCCCTGCGCCACATCCGCGTGGTGCCCCATGTGCAGCCACTGCGTGGCGGGCCACCGCGGCGCCCAGTGCATCGCGTTCGCCAGATGCGGGTCCCCGTCGCCGTACACGAAGGGCAGCCGCCCGATCCGCAGGTCGTCGAGGCCCTCCATCGCCCGCAGCGCCCGCTCCGCCTCCCCCTTCGACTCGGGGTACGCGCCCCACATGGAGCCGCCCGGCACCGTCACGTCGTCCTCGACCAGCGGCCTGCCCCGCCCCTGCCCGTACACCAGCCCGGTGCTGACCTGCACGAACCGTCGCACGCCGGAGGCGACCGCGGCCCGCCCCAGCTCGATGGCCGCGTCCCGGTTGACCGCGCGCGCCTCCTCGTCGGGTACCCCGCGGAAGGCGGCGGCGACGTTCACCACCGCGTCCACCCCGGCCGTCGCCCTGCCGAGCGCGTCGGCGTCCCGCAGGTCGCCGACGACCACCTGCGCGCCCAGCTCGGCGAACCGTTCCGCGCGGGCCGCGTCCCGCACCAGGACCCGTACCTCGTCGCCGGGCGCCCCGTTCTGCAGCAGCCGCGGCACGAACCGCCGCCCGACCTGTCCGGTCGCACCTGTCACCAACGTCAGCATGGCCGCCTCCTCGTCGTCGTAGCCATGCGTCCACCGTGGGCCGGGCGGCGGCGCGGCGGGAGAGACGCGTCGATCCAGGGACCGGCACACCCTGGATAACCCGGGCGGCCCGCGCCACCCTGGAGAGGTGAACCGTGCCGAACTCGCCGACTTCCTGCGCCGCGCCCGCGCCCGTCTCTCCCCCGGTGACGTGGGCCTGACCCCGGGCGCCCGGCGCCGGACACCGGGGCTGCGCCGCGAGGAGGTGGCGCAGCTCGCCGGGATGTCGGCGGACTACTACACGCGTCTGGAGCAGCGCCGCGGCTCACACCCCTCGCGGCAGATGCTCACCGCGCTGGCCCGGGCGCTGCGCCTGACGGCCGACGAACGCGACCACCTGTTCCATCTGGCGGGCGAGGAGCCCCCGCGCCCGAGCGGTTCCTCGGGCCACGTACGGCCCGGGCTGCTGATGATCCTGGACCGGCTGCACGATCTGCCCGCGCAGGTGCTGAGCGACTGGGGCGAAGTACTCGCGCAGAACACGATGGCGGTGGCCCTGTCCGGCGAGCACACGGGCGAGAACCTGGTCCGCCGCTACTTCACGGACCCGGCCCTGCGCGCCATGATCCCGCCGGAGGACCACGCGACACACGCCCGCGCGCACGTGGCGCACCTGCGGGCGGTCGTCGCCGCGCGCCCCGACGATCCGGGGCCGGCCGCGCTCGTCGCCGAACTGCGGCGCGCCAGCGAGGAGTTCCGGCGGTTGTGGGCGTCGCACGAGGTGGCGGTGCGACGGGCGGCGACCAAGCGGTTCCTGCACCCGGTGGTGGGGACCCTGGACCTGGACTGCGAGGTGCTGCTCAGCGACGGCCACGACCAGCAGCTCGTGGTGCACTCGGCGCGGCCGGGCACGGCCACGTACGAACGCCTCGAACTGCTGCGGGTGATCGGGGTGCAGGACCTCAGCCCGGCGTAGGGTCAGAAACCGAGCTTGCGGAGCTGGCGCGGGTCGCGCTGCCAGTCCTTGGCCACCTTGACGTGCAGGTCGAGATAGACCGGCGTACCGAGCAGCGCCTCGATCTGTTTGCGGGACTTGATGCCGACGTCCTTGAGCCGCTTGCCCTTCGGGCCGATGATGATGCCCTTCTGGCTGGGCCGCTCGATGTAGACGAAGGCGTGGATGTCCAGGAGCGGCTTGTCGGCCGGCCGGTCCTCGCGCGGCAGCATCTCCTCCACCACGACGGCGATGGAGTGCGGCAGCTCGTCCCGGACGCCTTCGAGCGCGGCCTCGCGGATCAGCTCCGCGACCATGACCTGCTCGGGCTCGTCGGTGAGGTCGCCCTCGGGGTAGAGCGCGGGCCCCTCCGGCAGCAGCGGCACGATGAGGTCGGCGAGCAGGCCGATCTGCTGGTCGCCGACGGCCGACACGGGGATGATCTCGGCCCACTCGAAGCCGAGCTCCTTGCCGAGCTGGTCGATGGCGATGAGCTGCTCGGCGAGGGTCTTGCTGTCGACGAGGTCGGTCTTGGTGACGACGGCGATCTTCGGCGTCTTCTTGATCGACGCCAGTTCCTTGGCGATGAACCGGTCGCCGGGGCCGAGCTTCTCGTTCGCCGGCAGGCAGAAGCCGATGACGTCGACCTCGGCCCACGTGGTGCGGACCACGTCGTTGAGCCGCTCGCCGAGCAGCGTGCGCGGCTTGTGGAGCCCGGGGGTGTCCACCAGGATCAGCTGCGCGTCGTCGCGGTGCACGATGCCGCGCACGGTGTGCCGCGTGGTCTGCGGCTGGTCGGCGGTGATCGCCACCTTCTTGCCGACCAGAGCGTTCGTCAGGGTGGACTTGCCCGCGTTGGGACGGCCGACGAAGCAGGCGAATCCAGCACGATGGGCAGGTCCGGCGGCGGGGGTGTGAACGCTCATGGCGTCCATTGTCCCTGATCCGGAAGGCCCGCGAGCACCGTGAGGTTCCGGTCACCTCCCGGCAACACGAAACACGGCGGAAACGCCGGGGTACGGATTCGGAAACGCGGACCGGTGAACCTCTACGGCAGCCCCCACCCGGAGGAGACCCGTGACCGCCACCCTCGCCGCAGGCCCGGCCCCCGCCCTGGACACCGGTGACACCGCCTGGCTGCTCGCCGCCACCGCCCTCGTCCTGCTGATGACACCCGGCCTCGCCCTGTTCTACGGCGGCATGGTCCGCTCCAAGAGCGTCCTGAACATGCTGATGATGAGCTTCGTCTCGATCGCGCTCGTGACGGTGGTCTGGCTGGTCGCGGGGTACTCGCTGGCGTTCGGCGACGACTCCTTCGCCGGGCTGGTCGGCGGCCTGGGGCACGCGGGCATGGCGGGGATCGGCCCGGCCTCGCTCACCGGCACCGTCCCGACGTTCCTCTTCACGACCTTCCAGCTGACGTTCGCGATCATCACCGCGGCGCTGATCAGCGGGGCCGTCGCGGACCGGACGAAGTTCGGCGCGTGGCTGGTCTTCGTCCCGGTGTGGGCGCTGCTCGTATACGTTCCGGTGGCGCACTGGGTCTGGGGCCCCGGCGGCTGGATCAGGGAGCGTCTGGGCGCCCTGGACTTCGCGGGCGGCCTCGTGGTCGAGATCGCCTCCGGCGCGTCGGGCCTGGCGCTGTGCCTGGTGCTCGGGCCGCGCGCGGGCTTCAAGAAGGACGCGATGCGCCCGCACAACCTGCCGATGGTGGTCATGGGCGCGGGGCTGCTCTGGTTCGGCTGGCTCGGCTTCAACGGCGGCTCGGCGCTCGGCGCGAACGGGCTGGCCGCCGCCTCCCTGTTCAACACCCTGATCGCGGGCTGCACCGGCCTGCTCGGCTGGCTCTTCGTGGAGCAGCGGCGCGACGGTCACCCGACGACGTTCGGCGCCGCGTCGGGCGCGGTGGCGGGCCTGGTCGCGATCACCCCGGCCTGCGGGGTCGTGGGGGTCCTCGGCGCGGCCGTCGTCGGACTCGTGGCCGGTGTCGTCTGCTCGTACGCGGTGGCGTGGAAGTTCGTCCTCGGCTACGACGACTCGCTGGATGTCGTCGGCGTGCACTTCGTCGGCGGTGTCGTCGGCACTCTCCTCATCGGTCTCTTCGCCACCTCGACGATGACCGGCTCCGCGAAGGAGGGACTGTTCTACGGGGGCGGCGCCGGGCAGCTCGGCAGGCAGCTGCTCGCGGTCCTGGTCGTGGCGGCGTACACCTTCCTCGTCACGTACGGGATCGGCAAGGCCCTCGCGAAGCTGATGGGGTTCCGGGCGTCGGCCGAGGAGGAGCTGACCGGCCTGGACCAGACCGTGCACGCGGAGAGTGCGTACGATCACGGCGTCCTGGGCGCCACGGTCCACCCCGCGTCCGCCCCCGCCGCCCGAAAGGTCGCGCCATGAAGCTGATCACCGCGGTCGTCAAGCCGTACCGCCTCGACGAGGTCAAGACGGCGCTGCAGGAGCTGGGCGTGCTCGGCCTGACGGTGACGGAGGCCAGTGGGTACGGGCGCCAGCGCGGCCACACCGAGGTGTACCGGGGCGCCGAGTACCAGGTCGACCTCGTGCCCAAGGTGCGGATCGAGGTCGTGGTCGGGGACGAGGACGCCGAGCCGGCGATGGACGCGATCGTGCGCGCGGCCCGTACCGGGAAGATCGGTGACGGCAAGGTGTGGGCGGTGCCGGTGGAGAGCGTGGTGCGGGTGCGGACGGGCGAGAGGGGCCCGGACGCGGTCTGAGACCGGTCCCGGGCCCCTCGTGTGCGCGGGTGTGCGCGCCGGGTCAGCGGCTCACAGGCCGGCGCCGCAGACGGGCCAGGCGTTCGGGCCCTGGGCCGCGAGGACCTGCTCGGCGACGGAGATCTGCTCGGCCTTGGTGGCGAGGTTCGCGGTCGCGGCGTACTTGGTGCCGCCGTAGGCGGCCCAGGTGGACGGCGTGAACTGCAGGCCGCCGGAGAAGCCGTTGCCGGTGTCGGCTGCCCAGTTGCCGCTGGACTCGCACTGGGCGACGGCGTCCCACTTGCTCGTGGGGGCGCCGGCCGTCGCGGAGGCCGAGTCCGTGCCGGCGAGCACCATGGCGCCCGCGGCGCCGGCGAGGGCGCCGGTGGCGGCGAGACGGCGGACGCGGGAGGTACGGGTGGCACGGGCGGCGGAGGAACGGGCGGAGAAGAGCACGGAGAAAGCCTTCGTTCGGGGACGGGGACGGCCGCGGCGCTCCCCGGAAGGGGACGCTGTCGAAGCGCTGACTGCACCGGGCGACCGCTCCACCATGGCCCGCGCACCCCGGCCCGTCCCAGGGGTCGCAGGCCCCGCAGCAAGGACGTCCGCCCTCACTTGCGTCCCGCGCCACCCCGGGCCGGACGGCCCGGGCCGAACGTCCCGCGCGCCCCGCACCGCGCACCGGGGCCGCCCGGCGGCCCCGCGCCGGTCCCCGGGACCGAGGCCCCGGGCGCGCCCGATGGTGATCGTCCTCACACCACCGCGCCGCATGGGTCCGGCTCAGCCGGCTCCGAGGGTGGCCCGCACCGTCCCGTCGGCCCCCGCGAGGAAGACCGGCGTACCCGCACCGCCGAGGTCGCGTACGGCGGCGAGGTCCTCCCCGGGCAGCTCCTGCGCCGCCGAGACGACGGCCGCCGCCTCCAGGGACTGCGCGCCGGACGCCACGGCCATGGCGACGGCGGTACGCAGCGCGCTCAGCCGGAGCGAGTCGAGGGCGACGGAGCCCGCGACGTACGTGCGGCCGGTCTCGTCGCGGACGGCCGCGCCCTCGGGCACGCCGTTGCGGGCCCGCGCGGAGCGGGCCAGGGTGACGATCTTGCGGTCCTCGGGGCCGAGGTCGGTGCTCTCAGTCATGGGGTGAGCATAAGGAGGGAGCCGCGGCCGGGGGTGCTCAGGGCCGGTCGAGCCGGAGCCGCTCGGCGCGCGGCAGCCCCGCCACCACGAGGTCGTAGGAGTCCTCGACCAGCTCCCGCACGAAAGCGGCCGGCAGCTCGCCCACGGTGACGGTGTTCCAGTGCCGCTTGTTCATGTGCCAGCCGGGGACGACGACGCCCGGGTACTCCTCGCGCAGCCGCACGGCGTCCTCGGGATCGCACTTGAGGTTGACGGTCAGCGGCCGCCCGTCCAGGGAGCTGAGCGCGAACATCTTCCCCAGCACCTTGAAGACGGACGTCTCGGGGGTGAAGGGGAAGTCCTCCACCGCCGCGTTGAACGACAGGCACAGGGCGCGCAGCTCGTCCGGGCTCATCCGGTCCGCTCCTCACCGGCTCCGACGGGCTCCACGAGCACCGTCACGATCTTGTTCCGGCGGCCGGCGGCGGCCTCGGCGGTGAGCCGCAGCCGCCGCTCGTCGGGCAGGGTCACCGCGGAGGAGGCACCGGCGATGGGCACCCGGCCCAGCGCCTTGGCGAGCAGCCCGCCGACGGTCTCCACGTCCTCGTCGTCGTACTCCTCGATGCCGTACAGCTCTCCGAGGTCGCCGATGTCGAGCCGGGCGGTGACGCGGAAGCGGTCGTCGCCCAACTCCTCGACGGGCGGCAGCTCGCGGTCGTACTCGTCGGTGATCTCGCCGACGATCTCCTCCAGGATGTCCTCGATGGTGACGATGCCGGCCGTGCCGCCGTACTCGTCGATGACGACGGCCACGTGGTTGCGCAGCTGCTGCATCTCGCGCAGCAGGTCACCGGCGTTCTTCGTGTCGGGCACGAAGGTGGCGGGCCGCATGGCGGTGGAGACCAGCTCGGCCTCGGAGTCGCGGTTGATGTGGGTCTTGCGGACCAGGTCCTTCAGATAGACGATGCCGACGACGTCGTCCTCGCTCTCCCCCACCACCGGGATCCGCGAGAACCCGGAGCGCAGCGCGAGCGTCAGTGCCTGCCGGATCGTCTTGTACCGCTCGATGACCACCAGATCCGTGCGCGGCACCATGACCTCGCGCACGAGGGTGTCGCCCAGCTCGAAGACGGAGTGCACCATGCGGCGCTCCTCGTCCTCGATGAGGGACTCCTTCTCGGCGAGGTCGACCATGGCGCGCAGCTCGGCCTCGGAGGCGAACGGCCCGCGCCGGAACCCCTTGCCCGGGGTCAGCGCGTTGCCGATGAGGATCAGCAGCGGCGGCACGGGGCCCATCACCCGGGCCAGCGGCAGCAGCACGTAGGCGGCAGCGGTGGCGGTGTTCAGGGGGTGCTGGCGCCCGATGGTGCGGGGCGAGACGCCGACGGCCACGTACGAGACGAGCACCATCACGCCGATGGCGACGAGCAGCGCCTGCCAGGTGGCGGTGAACTCCTCCAGGCACGCGTACGTGACCAGGGCGGCGGCCGCCATCTCGCAGGCGACGCGCACCAGCAGCGCGACGTTCAGGTACCGGGTGGGGTCGGCGGCGACCTGCGCCAGCCTGGCGCTGCCGCGCCGCCCGGAGCGGACGGCCTCCTCGGCGCGGAAGCTCGACGTCCGCGCGATACCGGCCTCGGCGCACGCGGCGAGCCAGGCGACGACGACCAGCGCGACGGCGCCGGCGATCAGGGAAGGACTCATGACACGGTCGGCGCCGGGGACGGCCCGCTCAGCCCCTTCTCCGCGCGCCAGCCGTCCACGATGGCGGCCTGGAGCCCGAACATCTCGGCCTTCTCGTCCGGCTCCTCGTGGTCGTACCCCAGCAGGTGCAGCACCCCGTGCACGGTGAGCAGGTGCAGCTCCTCGTCCATGGAGTGCTGGGTGGGCGCGTCCGCGCCCTGCTGCTTCGCGACCTCGGGGCAGAGCACGATGTCGCCGAGGAGGCCCTGCGGGGGCTCGTCGTCGTCCTTCATGGGCGGCCGCAGCTCGTCCATCGGGAAGGACATGACGTCCGTCGGCCCCGGCAGGTCCATCCACTGCACGTGCAGCTGCGCCATGGCGTCGCTGTCCACGACGATCACCGAGAGCTCGGAGAGCGGGTGGATACGCATCCGCGCGAGCGCGTAGCGGGCGATGTCGAGGATCGCCTGCTCGTCGACCTCGGTTCCGGACTCGTTGTTGACGTCGATCGACATGGCGCTCTCGTACTACTTTCCTTGGGTCCCTCTGGGGCGGCCCTTGTGGGAGCCGTTCTCCGTACCGTTCTCGGAGTCGTACTTCTCGTACGCGTCGACGATACGGCCGACCAGCTTGTGCCGGACGACATCCTGGGACGACAGCCGCGAGAAGTGCACGTCGTCGAGGCCCTCCAGGATGTCCTGCACCTGGCGCAGCCCGCTCTTCGTGCCGTTCGGCAGGTCGACCTGTGTCACGTCACCGGTGATCACGATCTTCGAGTCGAACCCGAGCCGGGTCAGGAACATCTTCATCTGCTCGGGGCTGGTGTTCTGCGCCTCGTCGAGGATGATGAAGGCGTCGTTCAACGTGCGGCCCCGCATGTACGCCAGCGGCGCCACCTCGATGGTCCCGGCCGCCATCAGGCGTGGGATCGAGTCCGGGTCGAGCATGTCGTGCAGGGCGTCGTAGAGCGGGCGCAGGTACGGGTCGATCTTCTCGTACAGGGTGCCGGGCAGGAAGCCGAGCCGCTCGCCGGCCTCCACCGCGGGCCGGGTCAGGATGATCCGGTTGACCTGCTTGGACTGCAGGGCCTGCACGGCCTTGGCCATGGCGAGGTAGGTCTTGCCGGTGCCCGCCGGGCCGATGCCGAAGACGATGGTGTGCTTGTCGATGGCGTCGACGTACCGCTTCTGGTTCAGCGTCTTGGGGCGGATGGTGCGCCCGCGCGAGGACAGGATGTTCTGCGTGAGCACCTCGGCCGGGGTCTCCGGACCGTCACCCTGACCGCTCTGCGTCGCCTTCAGCATGGCGATGGAGCGCTCCACGGCGTCCTCTGTCATCGGTGCCCCTGTCCTCAGGACCAGCATCATCTCGTCGAACAGGCGCTGGACGAGGGCGACTTCCCCCGGCTCTCCGGTCGCGCTGATCTCATTGCCCCGGACATGGATATCGGCCTCCGGGAAGGCTTCCTCGATCACACGCAACAGGGCGTCGCCCGAGCCCAGCACCTCGACCATGGGGTGCTTGGCCGGGACGGTGAACCGTGCGCTTGCCTGTTCCTGCCCGGTGGTGCGGGCGCTGGAGGGTGTCTGCGTCATGGGCGGGCCCTGAGGGCCGCATTCTCCTTGTGACAGCGGGGATCTGGTGCGTCCCAGCGTACGACGCTCCGCTGGGTTGCCCGAAGTCTTTTCGCGCCGCCAGGGGGGTTCCGGGGTTCAGGAAAAATGCCGGGGGGTTCCGGGGTTCAGGCTGTGCGGCCGAAGCCGATGGTCGGGACCGCACGGCGCAGGGGCCAGGGGCGGGTGGTCTCCGGGAGGAGAGGCTCCAGGAACGCGTAGCGGGCGAGCGCCGCGGGGTCCTGCTCCCCGCGCTCCTCGTACGCGTGGATCTGGCGCCACCACGCCGCCACCTCCGACCAGCCCGGCGCCGACAGCGACCCGCCGAACTCCTGCACGGACAGCGCCGCGGTGAGCCCGGCGAAGGCAAGGCGGTCGGCGAGCGGCCATCCCGCCAGCGTGCCGGTGACGAACCCGGCCACGAAGACGTCGCCCGCCCCGGTCGGGTCGAGCGCGGCCACCTCGATGGCCGGCACGGACGCCGTCTCGCCGGTCCGCGCGTCCACCGCGTAGGCGCCTTCCGCGCCCAGCGTGACCACGGCCAGCGGCACGTACTCGGCCAGCGCGTGCGCCGCGGCCCGCGGGCACGACGTACGGGTGTAGCGCATGGCCTCCTCGGCGTTGGGCAGGAACGCCTCGCACTGGCGCAGGTCCTGGAGCGCGGCGAGGTCCCAGCGGCCCGTGTCGTCCCAGCCCACGTCGGCGAAGATCCGCGTCCCGTTGCGCGCCGCCTCGCCGACCCACGGCGCCCCGACCCCGGGCACGAGGGACGCGACGGCGGCCCGCGCGGGCGGCGGGCAGCGGGGCGCGGGCTCCTCGGGCGGCGGCTCGTGGCCGTGGCTCACCATGGTGCGTTCGCCTTCGTAGGCCATGGACACGGTGACGGGCGAGTGCCAGCCGGCGACGGTCCGCGAGTGGCCCAGGTCGATGCCCTCGCCCTGCTCCAGGGTGTCCCAGCAGTACTCGCCGTAGTGGTCGTCCCCGAAGGCGGCGGCGAGCGACGTGCGCAGCCCGAGCCGGGCGAGCGCCGCCGCCATGTTCGCGATGCCCCCGGGGCTCGACCCCATTCCGCGTGCCCAGGACTCGGTGCCGCGGACCGGTGCGGTGTCAAGACCGGTGAAGACGATGTCGAGGAAGACGGTGCCGGTGAGGTAGACGTCGCAGGCCGGGTCGCCGGGCGCGCGCAGTCCCGCGAGAGGGTCCGTGTGGGCCGCTTCGGGGCGGGCGGGTTCGGGGTGGGTCACGTCCTTCTCCCTGCAGTGGTACGAGTCCGGCCAGTGTGCCTGAATCGGGCCGGTGTCCCGAGCGCCCAACTCCCGTTTCCCGCATCGGAACGGCCCCCGGTCACCACCCGGTGGTTCACCTGGGGGTCTCGTCGAAAAAACGTTGCAGCTACCCGGCCCCACCCCACCCAAACCGAATGTGATACAGGTCACACTGCCCCGGCTTCTGTGGGACCTCCGCGGCTTGATACAAATTGGCCGCGCCCCGACGTCCCCGGTTCGGTCCCGTTCGCAAAGACGTCGCGTCCCCCACTCCCCTTTCCTTACCACCCCCTGCCCAAAACAGCGTCCAAGGCAGAGGGGTCCGTCTTCAGGACTGCCCGTGTCTTCGCGCGCCCCCCGGCCGGCTCTCATCGCCCTCTTCACGGCCGGCTATCTCGCCGCCTACCTCCTGCCCACCGTTGTCGGCAGACTCGCCGACAGCCTGCGGCTTTCCCCCACCCAGGCCGGTCTGGCCGGCAGCGCCCTGCTGCTCAGCTCGGCCACCGCCGGCTTCACGCTCGCGGCCCGCGTCGAGCGGATCGGTGCCCGCCGCGCCGCCCGCGCCGGACTCCTGCTCGCCGCCGCCGGCTACGGCACCGCGGCGCTCTCCACCTCCGTCCCGCTGGTCGTCGCGGGTGCGATGATCGGCGGTTTCGGCTCAGGCACGGCGACGGCCGTCGCGGCCACCGGGATCGCCGCCCAGAAGGATCCGCACCGCGCGTCCACGCTCGGCCTGCTGACCGTCTCGGCGCTGGCCGGTGCCCTGTACCTGTCGATCCCACGGATCAGCCCGGCCGGCCACGCCCTGCCGTTCGCGGCACTCGCCGTCACCGCGCTCGCCGTGTGGCCCGCCACGTCCCGGCTCGGCGAGCCGGCCGGGCCGGACAACGGCCCGGCCCGGACCGCGCCCACCTTCCGCACGCCCCTCCCCTACGCGCGGGCCGGCTCCGCCCTGGCCGTGGTCATCGTCTGCTGGTCGATGGCGCAGAACTCGCTGTGGGGCGTCAGCAGCCGCATCGGCACCGTCCAGGCGGGCCTGAGCGAGGTCACCGTCGGCAGTGTCTTCGCGGTGGCGCTCGGCGCCGGGCTGCTCGGCGTGGTCGGCGCGGGCGCGCTCGGCACCCGGCTGGGCCGCGCGCTGCCCATCGGCGCCGGCACGGCGGCCATCGCGGGCTGCATCGCGCTCAGCGCCCGCGCCGACGGCCTGGGCTCCTTCGCGGGCGGCGAGATCGCCTGGAACACGCTCTACCCGGTGGTGCTCTCGTACCTGCTGGGCCTCGCCGCCTCGCTCGACCCGCGCGGCCGCTGGGCGGTCCTGGTCGGCTCGGCGTCCTCGCTCGGTACGGCGTGCGGCCCGCTGGTGGGCAGCTCCCTCTCGCAGGGGATCGGCTTCCCGGCGATGGGCACGGTGCTCGCCGCCGCGCTGCTCCTGCTGGCGGTCCCGCTGACCGCGGTGGCCCTGCACACGGCCGGCCGGCCGCTCTTCGCGGGCGCGGCCCGGCGCCGCAGCGGCGCCCCGGTCGGCGCGATCGTCCCGCCGTCGGGCCTGCTGGAGCAGCCCGTCGTCGAGATCTACCCGCTGGAGGTGCCCGCCGTCGCCGCACAGGAGTTCACGACGGCGGGACCCGACGGGGTTCAGCCCGAGATGTCGTCCAGCGGGTACGCCGCGACCTCGGCGAGATAGCGGGCGCGCAGCGCCTCGTCCTCCGCGCTGCCGTCCAGGAAGGCCGCCTCGAACGAGTTGCGGGCGAGTTCCCGCAGCCGGTCGTGGTCCACGGCCAGCGCCTCGTGCACGGCGTGGAAGGTGTCTCCGGCGTACCCGCCGAAGTAGGCCGGGTCGTCGGAGTTCACCGTGCACAGCAGCCCGGCGTCCATCATGGCGACGAGCGGGTGCTCCTCCAGGACGTCGATGGCGCGCAGCCGCACGTTCGACAGCGGGCAGAGCGTCAGCGGGATGCGGTCGCGCACGAGCCGCGCGACCAGCTCCGGGTCCTCCAGGGAGCGCAGGCCGTGGTCCACACGCTCGACACCGAGCACGTCGAGTGCCTCCCAGATGTACGAGGGGTCGCCCTCCTCGCCCGCGTGCGCGACCTTGCGCAGCCCGAGCGCGGCCGCGGCCGCGTAGACCGCACGGAACTTCGACGCGGGGTTGCCCACCTCGGCCGAGTCGAGTCCGACGCCCACGATGCGGTCCAGGTACGGCTTCGCGGCCTCCAGCGTCTCCATCGCCGACTCCGCCGGCTGATCACGCAGGAAGCACAGGATCAGCTTGGTGGAGACGCCGTGCCGCTCCTGGCTGCGGGCGAGGGCCCGGCCGAGCCCCTCGACGACCGTGCCGATCGCGACGCCGCGCGCCGTGTGGGCCTGCGGGTCGAAGAAGATCTCGGCGTGCCGCACGCCCTGTTCGGCGGCGCGGGCCAGATAGGCGTCGGCGAGCGCCTCGAAGTCCTCCTCGGTGACGAGGACGGCCATCAGCTCGTAGTAGAGGCCGAGGAAGGACTGGAGGTCGTCGAAGAGGTACGCCTTGCGCAGCGCCTCGGTGTCGGCGTAAGGCAGCGTGATGCCGTTGCGCTCGGCGAGGGTGAAGGCCAGCTCGGGTTCGAGAGTGCCTTCGATGTGCAGGTGCAGCTCGGCCTTGGGGATGCGAGCGAGGGGTGCGAGGGACATCCGAGCATCGTATGCGCCCCGCGGATCAGCGGCGTTTCGGCACCGGTACACGGTCCAGGTCGCGGGCGACCGTCAGCTCCCCCTCGAACCCGGCGGCCCGCGCCTGCCGCGCGAACTCCTCCGGGTCGCCGTAGCGCTGGCTGAAGTGCGTCAGGACGAGGTGGCGCACGCCGGCGTCGCGCGCGGTCCGCGCCGCCTGGCCGGCCGTCAGGTGGCCGTGGTCGGCGGCGAGTCCGTGGTCCGCGTCGAGGAACGTCGACTCGATGACGAGCAGATCGCACCCCTCGGCCAGCTCGTCCACCCCCGCGCACAGCCGGGTGTCCATGACGAACGCGACGCGCTGCCCGCGCCGCACCTCGCTGACGGCGTCGAGCGGGACCCCGCCGAGCCGGCCCTCGCGCTGGATCCGGCCCACGTCGGGGCCGGTGATGCCGTGCGCGGCGAGCCGCTCGGGCAGCATGCGCCGCCCGTCGGGTTCGACGAGGCGGTAGCCGTAGGACTCGACGGGGTGCGAGAGCCTGCGCGCCTCGAGCCGGTAGGCCGGGGTGTCGGCGAGCACCGCGCTCTCCCCGGCGACCGGCTCCTCGGTGATGCCGACGGTCTCCCGGTACGCGGTGGAGTACCGCAGCCGGTCGAAGAACCGCTGCCCGGACGCCGGGAAGTGGGCGGTCACCGGGTGCGGTACGCGGTCGAGGTTGATGCGCTGGATGACGCCGGCGAGCCCGAGCGAGTGGTCGCCGTGGAAGTGGGTGACGCAGATCCGGTTCAGGTCGTGCGCGGCGACCCCGGCGCGCAGCATCTGGCGCTGGGTGCCCTCGCCCGGGTCGAAGAGGATGCCTTCGGCGTCCCAGCGCAGCAGGTAGCCGTTGTGGTTGCGGTGGCGGGTCGGCACCTGGCTGGCGGTGCCGAGGACGACGAACTCCCGGACGGACACGGCGGGTCAGCCGGGAGGCCACTGGAGGCCGCGGCCGCCCAGGACGTGCGCGTGGGCGTGGAAGACGGTCTGGCCGGCGCCGCTGCCCGTGTTGAAGACCAGGCGGTACGCGGCCAGCTTCTCCTCCTTGGCGATCTCGCCGGCCTCGCGCAGCACGTCGGCGGCGATCTCCGGCTCGGCGGCGGCGAGCGAGGCGGCGTCCGGGTGGTGGACGCGCGGGATGACCAGGATGTGGGTGGGGGCCTGGGGGTTGATGTCCCGGAAGGCGACGGTGGTCGGGGTCTCCCGGACCAGGGTGGCGGGCACGTCCCCCGCGACGATCTTGCAGAACAGGCAGTCGGCCTGGGGTTCGCCGGTCACGTCGGGTCTCCTTTGCGGGGGCGTTGCGTCTGTGGCGGCATCGTATCGATCAGCCCTGCGTAGCGGCGCGCCGCGTCTGCCGGGTGGCTCCGCGCTGGGCGAGTGCGGCTCGGTCCGTGGTTGCTCGCGCAGTTCCCCGCGCCCCTGCGAGGCGCACTGTGTGCGCGCTCTTGGAGCTGCGGCGGAGCCGCATGCTCCAGGGGCGCGGGGAACTGCGCGACCAGCC
>NZ_JBEXOS010000031.1:0-87603 GCF_040611655.1 Streptomyces sp. NPDC006552 | reverse complement strand
GTGGGGGGGGCCCTGGGTCTGACTTCCGCTGCTTAGCTCGGGCCCCGCCGACACCGTCTCTGCCGCCACGAGGGGGTTCGTCGCGGAGAGGAGCCATTGATCCGGGTGGAGCCGGACGAGGATACGGTTCGGGTGTGACCGCTGAAGCCGCCGAACCGAGCGGGACCTGGGACGGTGCCTGGGTGCGCTCTCGTATCGCCGCCATGGCCCGGGAAGATCCGCAACACCACCGCTTCGGCGCCTCTCACCACAGATACCGGCTTCATGCGCCCCTGCCCGAGGCGGCAATCCGCTCCTTCGAACACCTGCAGGGTGTCACCCTTCCCGCCTCCTACCGGGACTTCTTGAGCACGGTCGCCGGCGGCGGCGCGGGACCGGACTACGGACTGCTTGGTCTGGCGGAGGAAGGGGACGACGAAGAGGCCCTGCACGACCTACGGGCCGAATGCCTACGAGTCGGTTTCCTGGCCACCCCGTTCCCCTGCACGACGGACTGGCCGGGGCCGGGCAGAGGAGGCGACAACGGTTACTCGGTCGAGGGGACGCTGGTCCTCGGCGAGATCGGATGCGGCACCTTCTCTCGCCTCGTCATCACGGGCACGAACGCCGGACAGGTCTGGCTCGACGACCAGACCTGGGGCGGTCTGACCGCAGGACCGGACTTCCACGACTGGTACACCGCCTGGCTGACATCCCAGTAGCTCTCAAACGCGGTCGGAGGGAGCCGGGACCAGTCGGTACCCGCCGTCCTCCCGTCGCACGTGTCCGGAAGGCCACCGAGCCGGCCCGCCTCGTCGGCAGAGCCGGTCGTTGCCTCAAGCCGCACGGCGGGGCGAAGCAGCCCGCCCCACTTCTCAGCTTCCCCGGCGTCAGATGCTGCGAGGCAAGGGCGCGAAGTGGGGCATGGGAACCAGGTGTCATGCGCCCGATCATGCACGGCCCTCCGACAGAGGCCTCGGCAGCCCTCCAGCAGTCCTGCGCGCCGTCGGCTGGACGGCATCGGGCTCGGACTCAGCGGATGGCACGTTTGAGTGTTCCCGTGTCACACGGGGCACTGCGCAGACGCCGGCTCAACGGTCCGGGACGCTCACCGCCCGGTCTCCTCGCACCAGGCACGAACGGGCGACCTCGCGGCGGACACGCTGGACGACGCTCTCCGGCACACGCGGTGCAGGGAGCCCGCCACGGCCGTCCACCTGAACCCGGCCCAGCCTTCCCCGCCCTGTATGCGGTGCTGCGCCGGCTCGACGCGCACCTGGTGCGACCCCACTCCTCTTCTGTGGGCCCCCGAAGCCGGGCGTGCGAGCACACAGGTGGAGTGGCCGCCCGTGAGCGGTCTGCCGATCCAGCGATCAGCTGACGTGGGCGGCAATGGTTCGCGCACACAGCAGGGACTCCGTATGCGTCGTGTCCACCTCCACGTCGTAGAACACCCCCTCGTGAACCACATCCGCCTGCGACGCGGCCATCCCGTGGACGCGATCTCCTCGTGCGAGCTCACGGCCCGCGGCGACCGCGCTCTCGCACCTGACGCCGACCCACAACGCGGCCAGCCCGCCCAGTGCCTTCTGCCACCGCTGCTGTGACACCGCTCCGCCGAGGAAGACATCGTCGATGATCACCCTGGCGCCTGCCCTGGCCATCGCCGCGACGCCGTCCATCCAGGCCGACTCCAGCTCCCGGAAGTCCGCCCCGACGTTCACCTCGCCATCCGCCGCGAACACGATTCCCTCATCCGATGCCTGCATCCTGGCGGGCATCGCGTCGATGAACGCATCGCACCCGAACGCCAGCCACGGATCAGGCAGTACGGCCTGCAGACACCGTACGATCCCCGACTTCCCCGAGCTGGAACCACCGTTGAGAATGATCATCTGAGTCGTCACCGCGCCACGGTAAGGCGCTTCCCACGCGGCACGAACGAATATCGCCACACCCTGCTCCGCCGCCTGGCCGCCCACATTCGGTTTGCGGCAAGGTCCTGGTCCGTGGTCCTCACTCCCTCCCAGGTCATGCGCACCGCCCGCGACGACCACTGCGAGACCTGGCAGGCCAGCTTCTTCCTGGGTGGGGCCCTGGTGTGGCGCCCCGATGCCACATGGCGCACCGACGAACAACGCCTTTGATCATCGTGCTGCCGAGGATGCCCGATCTGCCCGACCGCGCCCACTCGCGGGCCGGCAGGAAGCCAGCGTGGCGAGCGGGCGGCGGTGCCACCGCGGGGGCATGCTGTCGACACGCACGATCACAAGTACAGCCGACGAGAGCGGGTCATGCGGGTGTCGTCTCAGAGCGTTACGGTCGTGGCTCTTCTGGCGGATCCTGACGCACCGACGGAGATCGCTCACCGCATGGCCCGGACACTGCCTGATCGGCTCGCCGAAAGGTCGGGGCGGAAGCGACGGTACGACGTCGAGGTGGTCAGCGAGCCCTTCACCGCGGGGACCGAGGACCCGGACGCCTTGTCGCGCCGGATCATGGACCGCGCGAACGGGGAGAGCTGGGACATCGTCGTGGCGCTCACGGACCTTCCGCTGCATTCGCACGGCCGCAAGCTCGTGGTGGATCTGAGCCATGAACACGCTCTCGCGCTGCTGTCCCTTCCTCCGCTGGGAGGCTTGCGGCTTCAGAAGAGAGCTCGGCGAGCCGTGGAGGAAGCCGTGCTCAGCCTGGCCGGGGTGCGGGCCACCGGGGTCGAGGGAACTCCAGGGGATCAGCCGCCGCTCGGTGCCTTCGCCGGTCGTCTCGCGCCGGTCCGCCCAGGTCCGGTCGGTGCGCAGGAGAACGCCGATCTTCGCTACGTCGCCGGCGGGCCGCGCGGTTACCTCAGGGTGCTCGCCGGGATGGTCCGCGCCAACCGGCCGTGGCGGCTGGTGCCGGGTCTGTCGAAAGCCCTGGCGGCCGCACTCGCCACGGGTGCCATCGCCACCGTGAACTCCACCATCTGGAGCCTGGCCGCGTTCCTGAGCACGCCGCGCCTGGTGATCGCCATGGTCGGATCTCTCACGCTCATGATCGGCTGGCTGATCGTGGACGCCCACTTGTGGCACCGACCGACAGAGGGATCGCCGGAAGCCCGCAAGAAGGCAGCTCTCTACAACGCGTCCACGGTCGTGACCGTCGCTATCGGGGTGCTGGTCTGCTACGCGGGTTTGCTGGTCATCAACTTGATGTGGGCGCTGTTCATCCTCAACGGCCACGTCTTCGCCTCCATGACGCGAACGCCACTGCACGCCACGGAGTACTGGACGCTGGCCTGGTTCGTCGCCTCGGTCGCCACGGTGGGCGGCGCGCTGGGATCGGGTCTGGAGACCGACGAGGCGATCCGGGCCGCCGCCTACTCCAAGCGCGAGCAGGAGCGTCGTAGCGCTGTCCGGGGTGACGATGCCGGCCAGCCCTCGAAGTGAAGCGCGGATGAGCTGATCGACCGGTGCGCGGTTGTTCGCGTCGAAACCGACGAGGACCCGAAAGCATGCTGCTGGGAACTCCGTTCAACCGCCGCTGTGCGTTGACGTTCGCATAAACGCATCCGGTCAGCGCATCACCGCCCGGCGGTGGCGTTCTTGGAGGACCTGTTCTGCGGCGTCTGCGGCGTTGGCGAAATCAGACCCGGCCGGCTCGACAGGCGGGGCCCCGATGTACTGCAGGGCACGTGGAGATGTCCTTCGCGGGACCGGTGCTGGCGGGCGGCGGCGAGGTCGAGGGCCGAGGGGCTACGCCGGGGGTGCCGCGCTCGCGTGACCGTCGCTTTCCTGCGGCTCCTGCGACGGGTCGCTGAGTTGCTCGCGCACATAGTTCCAGACCACCGCGATCAGAGCGGCGGCCGGTACCGCGAGCAGGCTGCCCACGACGCCGGCCAGGTTCGCTCCCAGCGTGACCGCCAGCAAAACCACCGCCGCATGCAGACCGAGTCCGCGACTCTGGATGATCGGCTGGAACACGTTCCCTTCGAGTTGCTGCACCGCGACGATGATCACCAGCACGATCAAGGCGTCCGTCAGCCCGTTGGACACCAACGCGATGAGCACCGCCACGAAGCCGGCGAACATGGCCCCCACGATCGGCACGAACGCCGATATGAAGGTCAGCACCGCCAGCGGGAGTACGAGGGGGATGCCCAGGACCCACAGGCCCAGGCCGATGAAGACCGCGTCGAGCAGACCGACCAGGGCCTGGGAACGTACGAACGCGCCCAGAGTGTCCCAACTGCGCGCCGCCACGATCGGCACGTCATCGGCGAGGCGGCCGGGGAGCTGGCGGGCGAGCCACGGAATGAACCGCGGGCCGTCCTTGAGGAAGAAGAACATGAGGAAGAGCGACAGCACCGCGGTGACCACCCCGTTCACCACGGTGCTCACTCCGGTGAAGAGAGCGGTGATCATGCTGCCGACGCTGTCCTTGATCCGGGCGGTCGCCGAGTCGACTCCGTCCGAGATCTGGGCGTGGTCGATGTGGAAGGGCGGCCCCGCGGCCCAATTGCGCAATTTCTCGATGCCTTCGGCAACGCCGTCGGACAGGTCGCCGGACTGGGACGCCACCGGCACCGCGATCAGCGCCACGAGGCCCGCTGCGACCAGCAGGAACAACACGGTCACCACCGAGGCGGCCAGGGCGGGGGGCCACCCCCGCCGACGCAGAAGGCTGGCCAGGGGCCAGGTCAGCGTCGTGAGCAGGAGGCCCAGTATGAGCGGCCAGACGACCGACCACATCCGACCCAGCACCCACAGGGCCACGGCGGCGGCCACAAGTACCACCAGCAACTCGATGGAGACCCTGGCCGATCTGCGGAGCGCGGCGGCGGTCTTCGTGGAACTCAGCGTGGCAGGCATGGGCCACACCCTATTGATGCTTCGGTCAGACGCCGACACCGGCTTCAGCCGGATCGCTCGGGACGGATCGGGCGGGGACGTCGGCGACCACAGCGGTGCCGTCCGCCCCGCGCAGCCGCCCTTCCGCAGCACAACAGTGAGCGGGCCCGACAGCACACCTCCCAGATCTACTCCGACCTCCGCGGCTACACCTCCCTGCGCTACCACCGCATCGCCCCCTGACACACGGAAGTCCCGCGGGGACACGGCTGAGACGGGAACGACGAAGCCTCCGAGGCCGACGTGCCCCGGAGGCTGGTCGGTGCTCCGGACGCCCGGCTGCGTGAACGCTGCACACTGCTCCGGCGCGGTGCCGAAGAACACGCCGTCCACGAGATCACCGGACCGGGGGTCTCTCCGGCCGAGCTCGCCGGAACTGGTAGAGCCCCCGGTCATCGAGCAGCCCGGTCAGCAGGTTTGAACGGCTCCTGCGCGACGACGGGAGCCAGGTGGGAGCTCTGGGATGCGGCGCCGGCCCCCCGGTCAGCGCCGAGGAGTGTGCAATGTATCGACGCTGATCGTCAGCAGAACGCGTTCCTGCTGCTGGCCGCCGAACTGTGGGTAGGGGCGCCCCAGATATTTGTGTGCCAGCTTGTCGATGTGCTCCTCGGCGCCCTGCGTCGTGGACGATGCGACGGTGCCACGGGCTGCCCAGTAACGGGCCGGCGCGGCCGGGTCGGCGATGGCGACGGCGACACGTGGGTCGCGGGCGATGTTCTTCATCTTCTGGTGCGTGGTCACCGTGTTGATGAGGATGTTGTCGCCGTCGGTGTCGACCCAGGTCTGGGTGATCTGAGGGGATCCGTCGGGCATGAGGGTGGTCAGGAAGCAGAGGGCCGGTGTGTGCAGGACATCGACCAGGTCATTCGGCAGGTTCATCGGTGGCTTTCTTGTCTCGCGGAGTGGCAGGGACGCCGAAAAGGCGATCGATGAGTTCTTCGTCCGGTTGCCTGGCGGGCAGCTCGGCGTGCTGGAGGCCGGCGAGTGCCACGGTCAGGGCGCGCCGCCACAGATCTGGGTCGATGTGCCGGGCGGTATCCATCACCGCACCGACCATGAGGTGGATCGTGACCAGGTCGGCGGGGACGACCGTGGCCGGTAGCCGGCCTGCCTGGATCGCCCGCTCGAGCAGATCTGCCGCGAGTGGCGTGATCTGCGCGCGCCCCCGGATCACGAGTTCGGACGACTGATGACCGCCGCGCAGCAACTGACCGAGGCCACGGTTGCCTGCCTCCAGTTCGAGCTGCCGCTCCATGAACCAGGTGAGTCCGGCCCAGGGGTCCTCGGACCGACACGCCTGCCGGGCGAGCTCGACCACGGCGTCGATGTGCTCGGCGAACAACGTGTCCACGAGCTCCTGCCGATCGGGGAACCGACGGTAGACGGTGCCCATGCCGGTGCCGGCCGCGGTGGCGATCTCCTCGTACGTCACCTCCAGCCCGTCACGCACCATCAGGGCATGCGCCGTCTCCAGCAGGAGCTGGCGGTTGCGCTCCGCGTCGCGGCGCAGGGGACGTTCCGTCATGCGCACACCGTAACAAGTGGAAAATTGCTTCTCAAGTTGAATTTCTATTCCACTTTGGCGTTACGGTGGTGCCCCGCCCCTCGTCCAGGGAGATGTCGCATGCCACCCCAGCCCATGAGTGTCGAGCCCTTCCGCGTTGCGGTGGACGCCCGGGAACTCGACCGTCTGACCCGCCGCCTCGCCGACACGCGGTGGCCGGACCGGGAGACCGACCCGGACCAGGGCCCTCGGCTGGAGCAGATCCGCGCGCTGTGCGAGCACTGGGCCACCGGCTATGACTGGCGGCGCTGCGAGAAGGAGATCAACGACTTCGGGTCGTTCCGTACCGGCCTCGACGGCGTCGGCGTGCACTTTCTGCACGTGCGCTCACCCGAACCCTCGGCGCTCCCGCTTCTGCTCTGCCATGGCTGGCCCGGCTCGATCCTCGAATTCCGGCACCTGATCGGGCCGTTGACCGACCCCGTCGCACACGGTGGCCGGGCCGAGGACGCCTTCCATGTCGTCATTCCCTCGATGCCCGGCTTCGGCTTCTCCGGCAAGCCCACCACGACCGGCTGGGGAGTCACCCGCATCGCCGACGCCTGGGTCACGCTGATGGAGCGTCTCGGCTACAGCGAGTGGGTCGCACAGGGGGGCGACTGGGGATCGGCCGTCGTGGAAGCGATCAGCCGCAGGGTGCCCGAGGGTTTCCTCGGCATGCACGTCAACTTGCCGATGGTCTTCCCCACCGCCCAGGAGATCAGCGAGGCGACACCGGACGAGCAGCGCATGCTGGCCACAGCGCAGAACTACCAGACGCTGCTGGACGGCTATTTCAAGGAGCAGGCCACCAGGCCGCAGACCATCGGCTACTCGCTCGCCGACTCGCCTGCCGGGCTGGCCGCATGGATCTACACACTCTTCCAGGACGTCACGGACAGCGACGCCGATCCCGAATCGGTCATCGACCGCGACGAGATTCTGGACGACATCATGATGTATTGGCTGCCCAACGCCGGTGCCTCCGCGGCGCGCCTGTACTGGGAAGCGCGGCAGGAGGTGCCCGGTCCGTCCGGGCCGAACCAAGTGCCCGCCGGATTCAGCATTTTCCCCCACGAGGCCATCCAGGCCTCCCGGCGGTGGATCGAACGGCGATACGCCAACGTCCTCCACTACCGGCAACTTGACCACGGCGGGCACTTCGCAGCCCTTGAGCAGCCCGCGGTCCTCACCGACGAGATCCGGACGACCTTCCGCTCGCTCCGCTGAGACGACCCGGCCGGACTCGGGCTTCGGCCTTGGCAGCAGCTGCGGAGATGCCGGGGGCTGCACCGTGCGCCGGGGCTACTACCACCTGCGACTGGGGTCGACGGCGGCCGGTGGGGGAGGACTCGCCATCGCCCTGGTGGCGGTGATGGCCTTGCTGCCGAGTCGCTGGAGGCGGACCCCGCCCTGGTGAGGCCAGGAGAGGGGAGACCCGAGCGAGACGCGGCGGCTCCGAAAGCGAGGGAGTTCCTCGTCGATGCGGTTCGTACAGGTCAACGCGCCTGGTTCTCAGGCAGCATCGTTCGTCGCCGCGGCGCCGGCCGACTGCCTCGCATGCGTCACGTTGCTGGTTCGGCGAGGTTCCCTCCACCCGGACTGTGGACGCTTCGGTCCGCACTCGCCCGTGGGTCTCGTCGACCGGTACAGCCAGAGTTCCCGCAAGGGTGGTACCTCGGGCATCCGGCCTGCTGAGCGCGATGAACAGCCAGCGCGAGGTGTACCCGCGTTACCGGTCGGTGCGGGTCGTTGCGGTGCTGCGGGTGAGGAGGAAACCGTGGGTGATCATGGCGAGGCCGAGGAGGAGGTGGAGCCAGGATGCCCAGAAGGCCAAGCGCCGGCGCCAGGCCCGCATCCGCCTTGCCCGGGCGGGTGCGTCCAGTCTGGTGGGAGGCCTCGGTGTGCACAGAGGGTGGCGAGTCTCGCCCGCGATGGACAGTCACAGGACGCGCGCGCCCGGACCGCGGGCAACTGCACCTGCCAATGGTCGCGAAGTAGTCGGTTGCGGACGGGCTCCAAGCTCAAACCGATCAGCACAACGGCCGAGGGGCGCATGGACTGCGGAGACCTCGCCGCACGGCTCGGATCTGACGTTCGGCCTGGGGGTCTCAGATCTCGGAGAAGTCAGGCACGGGTTCGGTGACGTCCGTCGCGCCCGTGGAGCGGAAACGCGCGCGGTACGCACCGGGTGTGATGCCGAGGTTGCGCGCGAAGGCCCTGCGCAGCGACTCCGGAGAGCCGAAGCCGCTGCGCCGGGCGACCGAGGCCATGGGGGCGTCGCCGCCTTCGAGCATGGCCTGTGCGGCCTCCATGCGGACCTGTTCGACGTAGCGGGCAGGAGTCGTGCCGAGTTCCTCGCGGAACAGGCGGGTCATGTGGCGGGTGCTGATGCCCGCCCGGCGCGCCATGGCCGACAGGGTGTGATCGGCACAGGGAGCTTCGGTCGCCGCGTCCAGGACCCGGCGCAGCATGTCCTGCTTCGTGTGCGGGCTGCTGGTGCGGACGCTGAACTGCGACTGACCGCCGGGCCGCTGCATGAAGACGACCATGTCCTTCGCGACCGCCCGGGCCACGTCGACGCCCAGATGTTCCTCCACCAGGGCCAGTGACAGGTCGATCCCCGAGCTGACACCCGCGGACGTCATCGTGCGGCCGTCGCGGACGAACAGCGCGTCGGGGTCCACCGTCACCCGTGGGTAGCGCAGCGCGAGCTGGTCGGTGCAGCGCCAGTGGGTGGTGGCTCTGCGCCCGTCGAGCAGCCCGGCCGCGGCGAGGAGGAAGGCTCCGGTGCAGACGGACGCGGTGAGCCGGCTGCGCGCGGCGAGTGCCTGGACGGCGCTCAGCAAGGCGTCGTCCTTGATCAGGGACGGCCATTCGGGACCGCCGGGGACGAGGACGACATCGCTGGCGTACGACACCTGCGAGGCGGCGAGATCGACGCTCAGTCCGGTTCCCGCGGCAGTGGCCACGTCGGCACCGTCCGGCGACACCGTTCGCACGCGGTAGCGGCCGCCGAACTCGTTGGCCGAGGCGAACACCTCGATCGGCCCGGTGACGTCCAACAGGCGTACGCCGGGGAAGACCAGCACCGTCACCAGCAGCGGCTTCTGGCCGGGCGACCCGTCCGTCATCATGGTGAGCCTCCTGTGCGGCTGTACGTGTTCGCTCAAGAAAACATAGGTTCGAAATTCGGACTGAGCGGCGCTGATGTTCCCGCAGGGCATCATCTGCCACCTGTCGTGTCCACCGCTCCAGACGTGTTCAACGCCCACCGGCCGCGCCCCATGCCCTCACAACCGGACACAGGGCCCTCGGTCGCGGACACCGGGAGCCAGGAGCGCCGGATCACGTTCGGGGGCACGGAGAGGGCGGACTTCATGTCCTGGAGTGAGGGCGCCGTGGCCCGCCCTGACCTGTGACGTCCCGGGTGCCTCGCCCTAGCGTTGAGATCAACGCACCGGCGGGATGGCCATGACTGCGAGCAGCCGTGCGACGGCCGGCCGGTCACCCACGGCGCGTCCCGCTACGAGAAGACAAGGCGTTCCGCACCGTGACACCCCGCACCAGCACGACCCCAGCACGTTCCTCACAGGACGGATCAGGAACAGAACGCTTGATCGACACCCCTGCCGCGCAGCCCAGAGGCGAGGCCCGCAGCCGCGCGCTCCTCAGCCCCGCTTGGTTCGCGGCCGTCATGGGCACCGGGATCGTCGCCAACGCCGCGGCCACCCTGCCCCGGAGCTTCGCCGGGCTGCGAGGCGCCGCAACGGTGGTCTGGGCGGGGGCCGCGCTGCTGCTGGCCGCCCTCGTCATCGGCTACATGCGAAGGCGCGCGGTGCGCGTGCACGCCGCCGACCCGGTACTGGCGCAGTTCTTCGGGGCGCCGCCGATGGCGTTGCTCACCGTGGGCGCCGGGTCCTTGCTGCTGGGCGAGCGGGTGATCGGAGCACGCGTCGCGCTGGATGTGGACTGGGTGCTGTGGTCCGCCGGAACCCTCCTCGGCCTGGGCGCCGCCTGCACCGTTCCGTATCTGATGATCACCCGCCACCGCTTCACCGCGGACGCGGCGTCCGGCGGATGGCTGCTGCCGGTCGTACCGCCGTTGGTTTCCGCCGCGACGGGCGCGCTGCTCGTCCCCCACGCCCCGGCGGGGCAGCTGCGACTGACGATGCTCCTGAGCTGCTACGCGATGCTCGGGCTCGGGTTCATGGCCGTCCTGCTCGTACTGGCGATGGTCTACACCCGCCTCGTCCATCATGAGGCACCCATCGGTGCGGCGGTGCCCACCGTGTGGATCGCTGTGGGGGCGCTGGACCAGGCCGTGACGGCGCTCGGCGCGCTGTCCACGGCGGCGCCGAGTGCGCTGCCGGCTCCGTACGTGCACGGCATCGCCGTGGCCGCACTCCTCGGCGGGGTCGGGGTGTGGGGCTTCGCGATGCTCTGGCTGGCGCTCGCCACGGCGCTGACCGTACGGGAGATCCGACGGGGCCTGCCCTTCGCTCCCACCTGGTGGTCCTTCATCTTCCCGCTCGGCGCCTGCGTGACGGGCACCGGAGCCGTCGCCTCCCTCACCGGCTCCCAGATGTTCGTCTGGTGTGCCGTGGGCCTCTACGCGGTACTCGTCGCCGCCTGGGCGGTGGTCGCCTGGCACTCGCTGCGCCACGCATCCGGCCGCCTGCGGGGGCGACACTGAGGTTCGCGCCTGCGGGCCCGGGGACGTCGAGGCCGCGTCCGCCCACGTCGACGCGTCCACGGAAGGCCCGGATGCCAGCCGGGTCGATGAAGGCTGATCCAGCCACCCTGCACAATCAAGGAGACAGCGATGAAGCGTCCCATCACCACACCCTTCGACGCACAGTCGACGGCCTCCGACGTCGTGGCCGGTGTGGACCTGACCGGAAAACACGCGATGGTGACGGGAGGTGGCGGCGGGCTGGGGCTGGAGACGGCTTGCGCCCTCGCATCCGCCGGTGCCGAGGTGACGATCGCCGTTCGCAACCTCGATCAGGCAGCCGGCGCGGCACACGAGATCGCGGCGCGGACGGGCAACCACCGCACACGAGCCGCGCAGCTGGACCTGGCCGACCTCGCTTCGGTCAGGAAGTTCACCGGAGCATGGTCGGGGCCGCTGCACATCCTCGTCGCCAACGCCGGCGTCATGGCCACCCCCGAGCGCCGGACCCCCGAAGGCCGCGAGTTGCAGTTCGCGACGAACCACCTCGGCCATTTCGCCCTTGTCGTCGGTCTGCACGACACCCTTGCCGCGGCCGGCGGTGCCCGCGTGGCCGTGGTCAGCTCCGTCGGCCACGTCAACGGTCCCGTCCGCTTCGACGACCCCGACTTCGTCCAGGAGCCCTATGACCCGTGGCTGGCCTATGCGCAGTCCAAGACAGCCAACATCCTCTTCGCAGTCGAAGCTGCCCAGCGCTGGGCGGCCGACGGCATCGCCGTCAACGCCCTGAACCCAGGACGCATCTGGGGAACGGGCCTGGGCCGATACATGGACGCTCCTCCCGCTTCCTTCGACCCTTCCGGCAAGTCCGGAGTATCCGTGAAGAACGTCGCCCAAGGCGCGGCCACATCGGTATTGCTCGCCGCCTCACCGCTCCTCGAAGGCGTCACCGGCACCTACTTCGAGGACTGCCAGGAAGCCCCGGCCTTCACGCCCGGTGTACGTCGCGGCGTCGCGGACTATGCCATCGACCCCGACAACGCCCGACGCCTGTGGGACCTCTCGGTCGAACTGACCGGTGCCGGTCACTGAACACTCTCCTGGGCGAGCGCAGGTCCTGCCGCCGACGCACGCTGGGCCGTGACACCCCGAACGGCTCGTGCGTGGTCGGCGGCGGCGCGTCGGAATCCGTGGGACTCACCGTCGCGTTCACGTTCGCGCACCGCGGTCCACTGCGGCGGTAGGGCGTCTGACAGTGGTCCTGGATCCGCGACGATGGGCGGAGCTTCTACGCTTTCCGCGGCCCGTACAAGTCCGGGGCGATGAGGCTGCCGGACGGGTTCGCACCGCAGATGATCGGCCCTGTCGAGGTCGATGACGAGGCGCAGCCCGATGCGGTGCGTTCGGTGACGGGGCAGGTCGTGGGGTGTGGCGAAGGCGGTGACGGGGATCACGCGCGGGACCTGCTGTGCCCGGGCGCGCTTGGTGAGTAAGCTCCCGCTCGCCTGCCTTGTCGTTCGCGACCGGCCCGGCCCCTTCGACCCTGCCCGGGTCGCAACATCCGCAGGATTCCCGGAGACAAGTACCCTCCGTGTGAGGGTGTGGCGAACGTTCCGGGGTAGCCGGGTGGTGCACTGCTCAACGCTTCGGAAGTGAGGCGGGTCCATGGACGCTGCTGCCCAGAACGAGGGCCAGGAGCCGCGCGTCGATGCCCCGATGGTGGCTGCCGTCACGTTCGAGGGCAGCGCGGACATCGCGGAGGCCCGCGGCCTGGCCCGCGATTTCCTCACGTCTGTGCAGGCGGAACACGGCCTGCCGGTGTCGGCCCGGGCGATGGGCACGGTGCAACTG
The DNA here is from genome assembly GCF_040611655.1 of Streptomyces sp. NPDC006552. Taxonomy (NCBI): domain Bacteria; kingdom Bacillati; phylum Actinomycetota; class Actinomycetes; order Kitasatosporales; family Streptomycetaceae; genus Streptomyces; species Streptomyces sp. NPDC006552. The sequence continues at coordinate 74,666 of NZ_JBEXOS010000031.1, read as the reverse complement.
GTCGTGAGCGAGCTGATGACCAACGCCCGCAAATACGCGCCCGGCCCGTGCTTGCTGGACCTGGAGATCAGCGAGGGGGCCGTCCACATCAGTGTGTGGGACAGCAGCACCGCTCAGCCGTCGGTCGGGGCGGCAGACCCGCATCGGATCGGTCAGCACGGCCTGGAGATCGTCATGGCGGTCTCCCAGACCTTCTGCGTTCACCGGGAGCCGGTCGGCAAGCGCATCACCGCGTCCGTCGTACTCGCCGACGATCCTGGCGGGGATGTTGCCGGCCATCAGGCTCTGTGAAATAAGCCGCGAGGTCCAGGGCCGAGGCGTCCTTGCCGGGTCGCCGGACCGCAACTTCGTCACGTCGGCCCGGAACCGGTGCTGGGTCGCGGACTTCACCAGCGTCAGGACCTGGGCGGGGGTGGTCTACGTCGCGTTCGTCGTGGGCACCTTCGAGTCTCCGTCTCGCCGAGCACCTGGCCGTCGCCGGCTTCGCGGGCTCGATCGGCTCCGTCGGCGATGCCTACGACAACTCCCTCATGGCGTCCACGATCGGCCGGTTCAAGACCGAGCTGATCGAACCGGGGAGGCTCTGGAAGACGCGCTCCCAGGTCGAGCAGGCCACCGCGGAGTGGGTGGACTGGTACTGCCACGGCGGGGTCCGCGGTGAGACAGGGCCCGTCCCACCCGCCGAATACAAGACCAACCATTACCTCGCGACCACGAAACGCCAGGTCACAGCTACAACCTGAGATCCTTGCCGAACCCGGGACCGTTCACACGGCTGTGGTGGGAACCTCCGTGGGAGCGAACGCGCCCGATGTCCTATGTCGCTTTAAGCCAAATTTGGATCTTAAGGTCTGCTTTGAGCTATTGGATCATTGTGTGGAGTATGGGGTGGTGTGGGGGGTGCGTAGGTTGGGGGTGTCGGCCGCGGAGCATCTGCGGTCGCGCACTTCGAGAGGTTTCCTCATGCGCTTCATGCGCACGAACGCTCTTCCCGGCACCCTTCTGGTCGCCGCGATCGCCGTGGCCGGTCTCAGCGCCACCCCCGCCCTCGCATCTGCGACGGTTCTCACCGGGGCGAACGGCACCACCTCCCTCGACAACGTCCGACTTCTCGGCCTGCCCGGAGCCAACGGCACCAACGGGACGGGAACCAGCGGCGGGATCGGCGGTCTTGGCGGGACCGGTGGCGCTGCCGGTGCGAACGGCAACGGAGGCACCGGTGGCGCGGGCGGCAACGCGAGCGGCAGCGCCAGTGTCGGCGGCGCGGGCGGCACCGGGGGAGCCGGGGGAGCGAACGGCAACGGCGGCAACGGCGGGTCCGGCGGTGGTGCGACCCTCGGCGGCACCGGCGGCAAGGGCGGTGTGGGCGGTGTGGGCAACGCGGGCGCCGGTATCGCGGGCGGCACGGGCGGCAACGGCGGAGCCTCCACCGTCGGAGGCGGCCACAAGGGCGGATCGGGCGGTGCGGGGGGCGCCGCGAGCCCGGTGTGTCCGGGCAAACCCGGCGGCAACGGCACGGCCGCCACGTTCGACGCCGACGGCGTCACCGGCGCCACCGGCGCCGCCGGAAACTCGACCCTTCCCTGCTGAACCGACTCCGCACGGCAATCGCCGCGCCGGCCGCCGTAGGGCGACACGCGTCCCTCGGTGCCGCCCCGCCCCCACAGACGCTGTAGGGGCGGGGCGGGCGGCCCCGGGCTGACGGCTTGGAGGCTTGCCGCCCCACGGTATGCCTGATGACGAGACACCTGGGTGCCGCGAAGTTTCGTCTCCCGAGCTCGGACAGCGGCAAGCTCCACAAGAGCCCGTGCCCTGCGCATCCACCGCCGAGCCGATCACCTCGGAGACGGACCGTCCACTCCAGGTTCCCCTGCTCGACCACGGACCGGAGGGAGCCGCCTCCACCGTTCGGGGAAGGCTGCCACACCTGCAGACCTGCCCAATGCCGTGGTCTGGCCGCCAGGGGGAAAGCAGCGGATGCCTGCCCCGCTGGGAGGAGTCCAGAGTTCTGCCGACCGCTTGGCCGTATGTGGCACGGAAAACCGTTCCAGGAACGGATACTCCCCCGCCGCGTTCCGCATCGGCCTGGTGCGGTTACCCGCACGAACCCCCGCTTCACCTGAACCTTGAGGAAACCCCGTCATGAACAGGAACCAGACCACAGCTCTCCTCGCCCTGCCCACTCTCTTCGCCGGCGCAGCACTCCTGCTCGGCTCTCCCGCCGGGGCCTCCGCTCTGGCCTGCACCGCCGGTACCGCGGGTGTCGCAGGCGCCAATGGCAACTCCGCCCATCCCAACGGTTTTCCCGGCACGGCGGGCGGCCCCGCAACCGGAACAGGGGACTGCGCCGGCGGTGCGGGGGGCCCTGGCGGCAACGGTGTCCTGGGTGGTGCCGGCGGTGCGGGCGGAGACGGCGGAACCGGTCTCGGCAGTGGTTCCGGCGGGGCGGGTGCTCTCGGCGGCTCCGCCGGCCCCAACGGCTCCGCGGGCGGCAACGGCGGAACCGGCGCCGTCGGCGGCCTGACCGGTGCCGGCGGAGCAGGTGGTGCAGGCGGAGCGGGCACCCACACGGGTGCTGGCGGTACCGGCGGCGTCGGCGGAGACTCCGGCGCCGACGCCGGCGCGGGTGGCCGCGGCGGCATCGGCGGTGCCGGAGGATCGGACGGGGGCGCGGGCGGCAACGCGGGCAACGGAGGCATCGGCCACGGCGGCGGCGCGGGAGGCAACGGCGGCCGCGGCGGTGTCAACAGTTCCGGCAACGGCGGCAAGGGCGGTAAGGCCGGCAACGGCGGCAACGGCAGCCCCGGCGGGGCCTACCCGGGCGGTGCCGCAGGCATCGGCGGAGCGGGAGGCCTGAGCTCGGGAGGCATCCTGAACTTCGGCGGCAAAGGCGGCAACGGGGGTAACGGCGGCGCCAAGTCGGGCGCCGGCGCCGATGGTGCCTGCGGCAACGGCGGCGCCGGCGGCAACGCCACCGGGGGCCTCCTCTTCCACGGCGGGACCGGCGGAACCGGCGGAACCTTTGGCCTGGGCAGCCCTTGCGTGAACGGGGCCAACGGAACACCGTGACCTGCCACCACCGGTGTCCCGCTTTTTCGCCTGGGCAAGGGCGCCTCGTGCGAGTCCCAGGACATGGCGGCCTGGGACCCGCGCCGTCCCGCCACTGAAGGTCCGTGCCCCGACTCTCGGTAGCGGGGCACGCCCGGATCTGGCATGTGCCCACCTGAGCAGGCAACTCGCCGCTCGGCACGTCTGGGGCGCTGGCCGGGGCCGGAATGCCGTCGAAACCTGCGCACCTGGCGACGCGGCTGTAGCGGCAGGTCCTCCCAGGCGTCGCGGGCGCCTTCCACCCACTCGGGGCCTCGACCTGGTCGTCCCCGCCGGTGCACAGCGTACTGGCCACTCGCTCGCACGCCGCCGTGTCGGCCGGGTCAAGTCCCCGGCGGGCGACGCCGGTGCTGGGGGTGCTGTCCGGTGCTGCCTGAGAGGGGACGGAGCTGGTGCCGGTCGGTGAGGAGCACCTGAACGTGGACGTGGACGGGGATCCCGGGGAATTGCTGCGCGACGCGTTCCAAGAGGCGGGGCGGTGACGTCGTGGAGGGCGGTCCGGGGGCTCCTGCTCCCGGGCCGCCCTGTTCTATGCCGCCGATGTCCCGGCCGTCCATGGGCCCCGGCGGCGCGGGAGCTCCAGCCCGGTGCCGGGCGCCATCAGGCCCACGGTGAGGTGACGACCCAGCTCGTGTCGTCGGCCCAGGCGGTGGTGGCGTCCCAGGCATGGGAGCCGCCGTGACTCGCGGCGTAGACCCCGTAGTCGTAGTGGCGTACGAAATCGCCGGGGTAGTTGGCCGACCGGAGCGAGACGCCCTGGCCGTTGTGGCCGGCCTGGGGGCAGAACGTGGCGTCCAGCCTGGAGAGCGCGCCGGAGTCGATGCTGTCCACCCGCAGACGGAAGTCGTAGTGGCGCAGGTACTGTCCCGGCTTGTCGGCGGATTCGAAGGAGACGCAGGAGGCGTCCCCGAGGCCGGCGCGCACGGTCCAGGTCGCGGCCGCCTTGTCGGCGGACGTGCTGGACGAGGAGATCGCGGCGAGGGCGGCGTTGGTGTCGGCGCTGTTGTGACGCAGGTAGGTGTTGGTGCAGCAGGCGGTCGTGGCCCGCAGCGAGACCCGGGATCCCACGGCCGGGGTGCCCGGCACGGCATAGGTGGCGTAACCGGCGGCGTTGATGTTGGCCTGGACGGCGTTCTCGGTCGCGTTCGACGGGTAGCCCGAGGTCATGACGCCTTCGTAGAAGGTGCCGGCGGAGCTGTTGCTGTTGTCGCCGCCGATGCCGAGGATGATGGCCCCTTCCTTCTTCATCGGGTGATAACCGGAGGCGTTGGGGCGCGGACCGTCGTAGTGCGTGGCCAGGCCGCCGGACTGGGCGTTGCCGGCCCGGATCGCCCAGTGGTTCGGTTCGCCCTTGACGATGGCGGTGAGGAACCGGTGGCTGATGCTGGGGCTGTTGGCGTTGTAGCCGCGGTCGACTCCGGAGAACAGTCCGTTCTCGAGGTCGGCCATGACCCACGGGCCGTTGCCGGTGCCGTAGCCCCAGGCCTTGCTGTCGCCGAAGTAGATGGTCTCCATGGTGCCGTTGCCGTTGTCGCGGCTGTTGGTCTCGGCGTTGCCGTAGTCGAAGCAGCAGCCGCCGTTGCGGTGGGAGCCGTCGAGGATCGCGTACATGCCTTCCGGTTGGTCCCCGGTGGCGATGCCGTTCGTACGGTTGTTGCGGTAGCCGGTGCCGGGGGCGATGAAGACGCCGTAGGCCTTGTGGCCGCCGACGGTGACCGGTGCGGCCGACGCCTCGGCGAGGTTGTCGTATCCGCCCGCGGCGGGGCCCTGGAACCCTCCGGGCGGTGCCTGGGTCAGATGGTTGCCGCGGCCGGACTGGTCGTAGAGGACGGTGATCAGACAGCTCGTCCCGGCGCAGAAGGAGTCCTGCGCGGCGGCGTCGGCGTAACCGCCCGCACCCAGCACGCCGATGTCGCGGGTGGCACCGTCCGAGGCCCGTTTCACCTGGTACAGGCGGCTGTTGTACGCGGAGTACAGAGCGCGGGTCGAGCTGTGGGCGGCCACGCAGGGCGTGCCACCGGCGGCGTAGAGGTCACAGGGCAGCGAGCCCGCGGCGGCGGCGGCGCCGATGCCGGTGGAGGTCTGGACGCCGAGCATGGCCGCGGCCATGGCCAGCACGAGTGCGAGCAGAGCGAGTGGCCTGGTCCGTCTCGTACGGGCCGATGTCACCGACATGGAGTGTCTCCCGGGGGATGAGTGGAGCCGGCGGCGTCCTACCGCCGGGGTCCGTGCGCACCTTTAGGACATGGACATGCCAATCCCGGTGCCGAGTAGGCGCTCGTGGATGAGCTGGAACCCGGCGTGTGTGCGTACGGGACTGTCGAGCGCCCGCCCTTGCTACTCCGTTCGGTATCTCGAACGCTGGTCGAATTGGCGGACCGTTCCGATGATAGGAAGCACCCAGGGGGTGTCAACACATCCGGCACGTCCGATACTTCGACCACGCGGGAGCTGCGCCGCCGGCCCACGAAGTGCTCCCTGGCGGCGGGCCGCATCTGGGGCGGGTGAGGTGGGCCGCCGACGAACACGATGAACCTGTCGACGGCCGCCAGCAGGTGAGCGGTGGCGAGTTCACCGCCCACGAAGACGCCGGGTACATGTACGGCCTCCGGGTCGATCTCGCCGGGCTCGCAACCCTCCTCGGCTCGGCGAAGGTGACGCGTCCCGCCATGGCGGCGAGCGGGTCGAAGTTCGCGGCCGCCCTGGGGAGGACGAGATTGCCGTGGCGGTCGCCGCGCCGGGCCCGCACCGGCGTGAAGTCGGTGGTGATGCTGTGTTCCAGCACATGGGCGGACCCGTTGAAGGCGCGGGCCTCCTTGGCCGGAGAGGTGGTGTGCAGGGTGCCGTCGGGGTGGTGGCGCCAGGGCAGGCCACCGCCCGCGACCTGGGTGCCGACCCCTCTAGGTGATCGATGAGGGCGGTGGTTCCAGCCGAGTCGAGGCGCAGTTGCTCGCCCAATCGGCCGGGTGTGGCACGGGTTTTCCGGCGTTGCGCGTCCAGCAGGTGGATCAGCGCGCGGACATCGGTGGGGTGCGGTCCGTGACGGGCGGCGAACTCGGCGCCGAGCAGGTCGAATTCCACCGTCACCGCGCGCACGTAGTGCAGGCCCATCCGCTGCCGACGACCGGTGTGTGTCCTGAGCCGTGACCTCGTTGCCACGGCCGCCCTCCCAACCTCTTCGCACCGACTGTCCTGCTTCTGTCACGGCGCCGTTCCCTGGGGCAACGGAACGCTTGAGTGCCGGGTCTGACGACACAGGATGCGGGCAACCCGCCTGCGTCCGTCGGGGACAGCATCGACCTACGGGGGAACGAAGAAATGATCGCTCTTGGACGGATCATGGCCGTGGCCACGGCGGGACTGGGCACGGCCTGGCTCACCGTTGGCACGGCCACCGCCGCCACACCGCTCACCGCGCCCACCGCGACCGTCAAGGCCGCAGCCGCAGTGGCCGCGTACAACGGGTCCTGCGGTGCGGGATACACCGTCGTCAACTCCGCCGACATCGCCAGACTCGGCACGGTGTACCTCACCTACAGCGCCACCACCGGAGAGAACTGCGTCGTCACCGTGCGCGCGGTCAAAGGCGCAGCAGTGCACATGGTCGCTTCCCTGGGACTGGGCACCAACACCGCCGACGTCATCGACGACGGCTACTACACCAGCTACGCCGGTCCCGTCTTCCTCGACGGCCGCGGAATGTGCATGAGTTGGCGCGGCGAGATCAACGGTGAGGTCGCGGGGAAGAACTGGACCAACTGCGAAGCGCGCGTCCGTTAGTCCTGGGCGGGCCGGGGAGCCGGGGGACAGCTGAAGGACCTCGCGGACGCCACTGTTGACCGGCACCCACCCTGCTCGTGGAGCACCCGGCCGGGGTGGCACTGGCACAGCAGGCTCCCGCGGTGCCCGAAGATCCGGTCTGGTGGTGCGAGCCGAAGCTCGACGCTTCTCCAGATACCTTGGGATGCTTCATGCAAGTGCAGCTCGGCAGACGTGAGGACACGGCCGGAGGCCCTTGCATGAAGACGGGAAGACGGGAGGGCGGGAAGGCGACCGCGTCGGGGTGGCGGGGCCGGCGTCAGCCCGCGGTCGGCTGGGGTGCCGCGGACAGGCCCTGCTTGACGTACCGGCTGGTCTCGTCGGCGAGGATCTCGGGCAGGCCCGCCTCGACGCCGTGCAGGGCCTGGGCCGCGACGTCGGCCGCGGCGACCTTCTGATCGGCGGGTACGTCGGCGGCCATGTCGGTGTCCATGTAGCCGACGTGCAGCGCCGAGACGGTGATCCGGCGCGGTGCCAGCTCCTCACGGGTCGCGTCGCTCAGCGCCCAGGCGGCGGCCTTGGACGCGGCGTAGGAGCCGAGGGTGGCCGGGTGGAACCAGGACAGGACGGACAGGACGTTGAGCACGGCGCCGCCGCCGTTGCCCTCGATGACGGGTGCGAAGGCGCGGGTGGTGGCGAGCGGGCCGAAGAAGTTTGTCTCCATCTCCCGGCGCACCTCGGCCAGGTCGCCTCCGATCAACGTCGCACCTGTGGAGATGCCCGCGTTGTTGATCAGCAGGGTCGCGTCCGACGCGGTGCGGGTGGCCTCTCGTATCGACGCCTCGTCCGTCACGTCGAGACGCAGCGGGATGACACCCGGCACATCGACCATCTCGGGGCGTCGGGCCGCGCCGTACACCTTCGCGCCGCGCTCCATGAGCTGGGTGACGAGGTGCCGCCCGAGGCCCCGGTTCGCGCCGGTGACGACCACGACCGCGTTCTTCAGTTCCATGTCTGCTCCTGGTCTGCGGCGGGTGCCGTCGGGTCACCCGCACCTTTTAGATTACGCAACCAATCTAAACACGGGTCTAGGATAGATTCCAGTCGACATCCAAACGAGAGGGTGATCATGGGCCGCGTATCGCAGACACAGGCGGAGGAGAACCGCAGGCGGGTGGTGGACACCGCCTCGCGGCTGTTCCGGGCGCAGGGAACTCAGGTGAGCGTCGCCGATCTGATGAAGGCGGCCGGCCTGACCCACGGCGCCTTCTACAAGCAGTTCGCGTCCAAGGAGGCGCTCGTCGACGAGGCCACCGCCCACGCCTTCGACGAACTCGCCCGGGGGCACACCGCCGGGCTCGCACAGTACGAAGGGCGGCGCGACGCCGCCCGGCGAGCGCTGATCGACGCCTACCTCTCCGTGGAACACCGCGACGACCCGGCGGACGGCTGCCCGGTCGCCGCGCTCGCCACGGACATCGCACGCGAAGGCGGGGGGCGAGAGGCCCGTCGGGTCTACACCGAGGGGGTGGCCGACTTCGCGGACTTCCTCGGCGGTGACGACCAGGACGGCATCGTCCGCCTCTGCACCCTGTTCGGCGCACTGGTCCTGTCCCGGGCCACCAAGGGCTCCCCACTTTCGGAGGAGATCCTTGCCGCCGCGCACACAGCCCTGATCAGGGGCGGGGCGGTCGAGTAGGCGATACGGATGATCCGGCCGGGCTTCCAGGGCGGTGCTCACCTCGCTCGCGTCGACGGCGTAGATGACGGCCTGCGGGGCGGAACGGTCTGACAGAAGAACCACGACCCATGGAGGCAACGGGTGACCGGAGCAGCACGTCGAAGCGAACGTGTGCGGATCCTCTGAAGGGATGCTCTGTGCTGGTGTCCTGTCGATGCGAGAGCTCGAACCCTCCGCGCTGGACGTCGGGGATAGGGTCCGGTGGGAGGTGCGGGGATGAGTTTCCGGCTGGCGGCGTACGCCGTATGCATTGAGGACGGCCGGGTCCTGCTCGCCCGCCACATGTCTCCAGAGGGCAAGTCCAACTGGACACTTCCGGGCGGGAGGGTAGAGCACGCGGAGGATCCATTCGACGCGGTGCTCCGGGAGTTCGCAGAGGAGACCGGCTGCGAAGCGGTGGTTGAACGCCTGCTGGGCGTCGACTCGAGGGTGATCCCAGCGGCCGAAGCCCGTCTCGGCACAGAGCACCAGAACGTCGGCGTCTTCTACCGGGTCCGGATCACCGGCGGTCAACTCAGGCCCGAGCCGAACGGTGAAACCGCCGAGTCGGTCTGGACTCCGGGTCTCGATGTCGCTCGCCTGCGCCGGTCATCTCTGGTCGACGTCGGCCTCGCTCTGGCGCAGAGCGTTCCGGCAACCGGCCATGTCGCTCCCGTCCCCGTCGGCGGTCTGATCCAGCACTGACCCCTGCGGGTTCTCCGGCGGCAGGTCGACATCAGCGGCGCACGGTTCTCCGGCTCCCACCGACCAGCCAGCTGCGCGTGGGCCAGCTGATGGGGACCTGATGCTGCATGGCCCGCCGGCTCACTGAGCGCCCCCGCCCGGCGTCCCTCCGACCGCGGCGGTGGGCGTGGGCGCGGGTCGGTTCTCCTTAGTGCTGTTCAGGGCGTCGGTGTACTGCTCGTCGGTGACAGGCTCGAGCCAGGTGGCGCCGTCGCCGTCTGCGTCGCCGACGGGCATGGCGATGTCCGCCATGAGCGGGGTGTCGGTGCCGCCGTGCCAGTGCTCCGCACCGGCCGACACCCATGCGGGTGACACTGGCGCAGCCCCCACCGAGTGCCCTTCAAGCGGTCAGCCTTCCAACCAGTCCCCAGGCACCGACTCACGCAGCCGATCCAGTGCCTCCTCGGTCCGGGACCGGACGTTCAGACAGAACCCGTCCAGCTCGCGGATCAGGACATCGGCATCGGCGAACCATCGAACGTCGCGTCCCACAGCCGGGAGTTCCCGGAACTGCTCCACCAGGCCGGCCTCCTCGGCGTCCAGCTCCAGGTAGTCGGTGAACCCGCCCGCGAACAGCACCACCTCGGACATGACCATCTCAACACAGGCCACCGTCAGGCTCGACTCCCAGGCATCCCACCGCTCCTGCGACTTGTCCGCGAGATCCGGGCGTATCACGGTGCCAGGATCGTCATTGTCCAGGTCCGCCAGCAGGACGCCCCAGGAGGCGGCGCCCTGATTCTCCACCCGATAGACGAGAGCGCCGTCGAGCACATGCAACTCGTCAGGCTTGAGCAGGGTGTCGTGATTGCTGGTGAGGTCAGTCCGGCGCCCGAGAAGCAGGTATGCCTCACGAAGCGATCCGGGCAGAACCAAGCCAAGGCGCCGCTCGGCTGCCTCCACCTCCTCCACGCTCCAACCATCCCCCGGCTGGAGCGGCTGCTGCCAGTAGGCCGCGAAGTCGGCGACGAACTGCCACGCTTCCGTACGGCTTGGCAACGCTTCAGCCAGCCGGGTGCGCACGTCGAAGGTCTCAGTCATACCCGCACCCTACGGCCGGGCACAGACACCACTTGTTCGAAGGCAAGTCGCTGAACGGCAAGGTACATGGGCCTTTGGTTCTCTTCCAGAGCATGCAGAGGCCTCGGGTCAAGAAGAGCGAGCCACTTTGCCTGATCGGCGACTCCGGCGCGGGCAAGTCCCACCTGCTGATCGTTCGGGGCGACGAGGCTGCGGTGAGGATGCACTCATGGCACATGCACCTCCCATCGCACTCATGGCACATGCACCTCCCATCGCCGGCAGCTCGCCCCCCGCGTCCTGGACTGGTACTCATCCCCACGACGAGGACGGCCGCCCGGTCGGCCACAGCTCGGGCGACTGCCTCCTCGGCCGCCTCCCGTTCGACGAGAACGCGCTGAACGTGTGGCACCAGCGCTGCGCCGACTGCGCTCAGGCGCACTTCGCGACGATCCTGCCGAACAACGTAGCCCCACCTGTTTCTCCAGCGTCCTGATCTGCTTGCTCGGGGCGGGCTGAGTGATGAACAGCCGCTCGGCTGCGCGCGTGAAGTGCAACTCCTCGGCCAGCGCGGCGAAGTACCGCAGATCCCGACCGTGAACGTCCATAACATCGGCTATCACAACGGATCTTGGGGCAACCGGTGAGCCCCGCAGAGTAGTTCACACGCGGACCGCCGAGAACAGCGGATCACTCGGCACAAGGAGAAGAGCATGAACGAGGTATGGCTGGTCACCGGGGTGAGCAGTGGGTTCGGTCGGGCGATCACCGAAGCGGCGGTGGCGGCGGGCGACATCGCGGTCGCTGCCGCCCGCCGCGCCGCGCCGCTCGACGACCCGGTCGCAGCGCACCCGTACCAGGTCGAGGCGTTACCGCTGGTCGTCACCGACATCGCGGCGTCCGATCCGCGGTCGACGGCGTGGCCGTCCGGGACGGCCGCATCGATGTCCTGGTCAGCAACGCCGGACGAGGATGGCGGGGCGATCGAGGAGACCACCGACGCGGAGCTACGGCACCTGATGGACCTGCACTTCTTCGGTCCGGCCGCGCTCATCCGGGCCGCGCTGCCGCACATGCGCCACCGGGGCTCGGGCCCCGTCGTCCAACTGACCAGCGTGGGCGGGCGGTATACCTTCGCCGGAGTCGGCGCCTACTGCGGCACCAAGTTCGCCCGCGAGGGGCTCTCTCCGAGACCCTGGCCGTCGAGGTCACCCCGCACGGAATACGGGTGCTGATCGTCGAGCCCGACGTGTTCCGTACCGGCGTCGCAGTGCTGCGGCCCTCCGCGGCCCTGGACGCCTACCAGGAGACCGTGGGCCCCGTTCTGACGGCGTCCAGACGAACTGCCGCCGCGGCCGTCCCCGTTCTCGGCGGAGTGCGCGGCGAACGCTTGCACTGACCGGCTCTTGAAGTGCGCGGGCCAGGCGGTGCTGGAGCCGTCTGCCGCCGTGGGATGAGACGCCTCCAGCAGTTGATTGCCCAGGGTGTTGCGCAGGATCGTCCAACTCGCGGTCAGCGCCGCCAGCTTGGCAAGGGCTCACCGTCGGACGGTGCATCAGATTGCCCGGCAATGGCGCGGTCTGGCCACTCGCTACGACAAGACCGCACCATCTACCTCGCCTGACTCCACCTCGCTGCCGTCTTCATCTGGTCGGCAAGGCGATCCGAAGGAAACGACATGGGAAGGCGCTGCGGGCACGCCGGGCTCGTCGGGACGGGCGGTCGTGTTCGCCCGCGGGCCCGTTGCCGGGCTGGGCGAGGCTTCGTGAGAGGTGCTGCGGTAGCCGTCGGGCGTTGGGCGGGACGGGGGTCAACCGGGCTGTGTCAGGGTGAGAGGCACGGTGATGGTGAGGTGTGCGTCGGTGGTCGGTCGGGCAGGAGCCAGAGCGTTCATGCGTGCCGCGAGATGGCCGATCACCCGGCTGGTCAGTTCCTCGTCCCACTCCGCTGTGCCCTCCGGCGGCAGACGCATCTCCTCCTGGGCAGGGGGACTGCCACCGAGAAAGCGCGCGGCGTCCTTGTTGACGGTCCAACAGGCCAGTGCGATCCGCACCTGTCCGGGAGCCGCCCACTGCGCCCGTATATGGGCGCACATGCTGAAGTCGTCCCCGCCAAATGCGACCGTCGTGGAGAACGACCTGCCACGAGGGTATTGCCGGGTCAGTTCAAGTACCGCTGGTTCCACCACGGCTCGCGCCATAGGCTCCGCATACACCGTCTGCCCCCCTGTCGAACCTGGTCTTCAGCATCCCAGAGGGGGCGTGCGACGCACAGAGGTGCAGCCTTCCCGACAATGCGTACGGCCTCCGGGGAGCCGAGGGTTCCGAAGGGCGTGCTGTGTCTCAGTCTCTCGGGATCGGGGCTGAGGCGGGGGAGACGGTGCAGCCATGTCCGCAGTGCGGAACTGTCATCCGGTGCGATGCCTGCTTCACCACATGGTGCACGGCGTGGGACTGGAACGTGGATCGAGTCGCACCCAACGCTGAGGTGGGGCGACTGGCGCGACTGCGCCGCGAGTTGGCCGCGTGCCACGGGAAGATGCCGGACTGACCTAGGGCCTTTGCCGGGGGCAGCCTGCCTGCGGGATGCCGAGCAACTCGGGATTGCATTGCGGGCCATGGAACCGGAGCTTCGCCGCGAGCGCATGATGCGCCTTGAGTTGCAGCGCCAGGCAGAGCAGCGGCAGCACGAAGATCGTCGACGGTAGCGCGCTGAGCGGCGGCGTGCCTCCGAGGCCACCGTCGGGGCGGTCATCGCGCTGGCCACGTTTGCCGGTGGCGTGTATGTGGCCGCCGACTCCTGGTGGTTGTCGGTTCTCCTGTGCGGTCCGCCTTCTGGCCATGGCCAAGGTGTTCGTGCTCGGGCGTAGCGACCCGGAGGACATGAAGGCGGTGATGCGGGCTGCGCGCACCGCTATCAACGCTGCGGGGCAGGCTCAGCCGCCGCAGCCACCCTCCCCTGCCTTGGAAGGGCCGCGGGCATCGATGCCCTTGGCTAGGGCGTCTTCTTTCGGCTCCGCCAGGACGACTCCGACTGGCCCCGCTCGGTGGGGCGCACGGAGATGTTCAGGGGTAGTGGCGACGCGAAGGGGCCCCATCTCTCCTCTTGCGGTGAGACGTTTCCCGCGGTCTGTCGCGGGTGGTGGCTTTGGATGTCGTTGTCCTAGCAAGAGCTGTTCGACAGGATCCGTCGAAACAGCTGGCAACAGAACCTATCGGTCCGGGCGTTGGCGCGGAAGTACGGAGTGCATCGGCGACTGGTCCGTGAGGCGCTGACTTCTTCGATGGTCGCGCCGCGTAAGACGCCGAGGCGGGTCTCTCCACGCATGGAGCCGTTCAAGGAAACGGTTGACCAGTGGCTGCGTGATGCCCTCGAGGCACCACGCAAGCAGCGGCATACCGCGAAGCGGATCGGAACCCGAATGGAGGAGGAGTTCGGGGTGACGCTCGCTAACACCACGGTGCGGGACTTCGTCACCGTCCGGCGCCGGGTGATCGCCGATGAAGTTGAGGCGCCCCGCGAGGCTTTCCTGACCAGGCACAACGCCCTGGGAGCGGACGCCGAGGTCGATTCCGGCGAGGTCTGGGTGCGGTTAGGCGGCCGGGAGGAAGCGGTGAAGTGTCATCTGTTCGCCTTCCGGCTCGCGTATTCGGGGAAAGCGGTGCACCGCATCTCGCGCTCACAGGGACAGCAGGCGTTCTTCGAAGGCCACGTTCACGCGCTGAACACGCTGGGCGGTGTGCCGGCCGGGCAGGCCCGCTAGGACAACCTCACGCCGGCTGTGAAGAAGGTGATCTTCAAGAGCCGGTCCCGGGAGGAGCATCCGCGCTGGACCCGCTTCCACGAGTTTTACGGCTTCGTCCCCTTCTACTGCGAGCCGGGGCTGCGCGGGGCACATGAGGAGGGCGGCGTGGAGGGGCAATGGGGTACTTCCGGGGGAACTACCTCACCCCCGGTCCCCGGGTGGAGACCCTGGAGGACCTCAACGCCCACATCGCCGTCTGCGAAGAGAAGGAGAACACCCGGCGGATCGACTCCCGCATCCGTACCATCGCGCAGGACTTCGACCGTGAGTTCCCGCACCTGCTTCCGTTGCCGTCGGAACCGTTCGAGACCGCGCCCCCGAAAAGCCCGAGTGGCCTCTCTGGAGTTCCCCCACTGTGTGAAAGGTGCTGATCAGCTGGTCAGGGCAGGGTGCGGACTGCGTCGGCGATGGCGGGTCGGAGCTGTTCGAGGGTGTGGTCGGGGCCGAGGATCATGCGGCGGAGTTGGGGCATGGCCAGGCTCCAGCCGACGAGGCCGAGGGTGAAGAACAACCGGTCGCGGGCCTCGCCGTCGGCGGTGGCGGTCCGGGCGGCGCGGATCTTGTCCTCGTAGTGCCGGGTGCGGGTCTCTTCCCCGGGTACGGGCTGGTCGCCGAGTTCGAGCGCCTCCCACATGAGCAGGCGCAGGGCTTCGGGGTGGGCTCGGTGGTAGTCGAAGAGCCGCTCGGCGTAGGCGGGCAGGTCCTCGTCTCCGGGCGGGACGGCCTGGGCGAGGTCGGCCATGAGGTGTTCCAGGACGGCGGCGAAGAGCTTGTCCTTGTCGCCGAAGTACTCATAGATGGCCCGCTTATTGGCCTTGGCCTCGGCGGCGATGCGGTCCACGCGGGCGCCGGCCACGCCGTGCTGGGCGAACTCCGCAGTCGCCGCCGCCCGGATCCGCTCTTTGGTTGCCTTCGAGTCGTACGCCATGCACCGATGGTAACGAACCAGTTCGTTTGACCGATCGCGGAGTCATCTGCGACTCTCACCCCATCATCCGAACCATCTAGTTCGTTCGTTTGGAGTCGTGATGCCCTGTCCCGATACGCCGCTGGATTCCGCACCGGCCCTGCCCCGTCGGCTGCCGCTGGTCCTGGCACTGGCCTGCGGGGTCAGCGTGGCGAACGTCTACTTCCCACAGGCCCTCACGCCGCTCATCGCCGACAGTTTCGGCATCACGGCGGATACGGCCGCGACCGTGGCGACCCTCACGCAGTTCGGGTACGCCGCCGGGATCTTCCTTCTGGTCCCACTCGGCGACCGGCTCCCGCGCCGCCCCCTGATCACCGCGCTGCTCGCCGTGACCGGTCTCGCTCTCCTGGCTGCCGCTCTCGCCCCGACCGCCGGTGCCCTGCTCGCGGCCGGCACCGTGGTCGGGGTGGCGACCGTGGTGCCCCAACTGTTGCTGCCCATGGCCGCAGGACTGGTCGCGGCCGACCGGCGCGGAGCCGTCATCGGAACCCTGCAGGGCGGGCTGATCGGCGGGATCCTGCTGGCCCGCGCCTTCGGCGGCACCCTCGGCGAACAACTGGGCTGGCGCGCCCCTTACCTGGTCGCCGCCGTACTCACCGCGCTGCTGGCGATCGTCCTCCACACCGCCCTGCCCTCCGCCGCCCCGGCCACGCGAGACCGCTACACCGCCCTGCTCGCGGCCAGCGTGCGGATGCTGCACAGTGAGCCGGACCTACGGCGCTCCGCGCTCTTCCAGGCGACCCTCTTCGGCGGTTTCAGCGCCGCGTGGACCGCGCTCGTCCTGCTGCTCACCGGCCCCCGCTACGGCCTGGACGCACAGGCGGTGGGCGTTTTGGCCCTGATCGGCGCGGCCAGCATGTTCTGCGCCCCGGCCGCCGGGCGGTGGGTAGACCGGCACGGCGCGGACCGGGTGAACCTGTGGTGCATCCTTGTCGCCCTTGCTGCGGCGGCCGTCCTGGCCGTCGGTGCGGTCGGCTCCCTGGCCGGGTTGGCGGCCCTGACGGCCGGGTTGTTGCTGCTCGACATCGCGGTGCAGTGCAGCCAAGTCGCGAACCAGGCCCGCATCTTCGCACTGTGCCCCGAGGCCCGCAGTCGGCTGAACACCGCGTACATGACCTGCTCGTTCCTCGGCGGCAGCGCCGGATCCTGGCTCGGTGTCCGCGCCTATGCCCAGCTGGGCTGGCTGGGCGTGTCCGCACTCATGGGGGCTCTCACTCTGCTCGCCCTCACCGTGTACCTCACCGGTCCGCGCGGGCGCCGGACTCTCGCTAAGACTCCGCCCGGCGCGGACCAGCCCGAACCATTCGCCCGGTGAGCGGCGACCGGCCCACAGAACGGGCCCCACCGGCCACCATGGTCCGCCGTGCTTCCCATCCCTGACTCGAAGGATCTTCCATGTCATTCCCGGCCATGCCGCTGGCGGTACTCCAATTCTTCCGCGCCTCCCAGAACGGCGACATCGACGCCTGGGCTCGGTCATTCGCCGTAGACGGCGTCTTCCACGATCCGGTCGGCACACCGCCCATCACCGGACGCGCCGCCATCCGCGACTTCATCGCCTCCGTGCTGCCCAACTTCCAGCCCTTCCTCGGCCTGACTCCCCTGGAAGCGCACACGGTCGGCAACCGGGTCGCCGTTTCCTGGCGCGGCGCCGCTGTCGCCCTGGACGGCAAGCCGGTCAACTGGTCCGGAATCAACGTCTACGAACTGGGCGAGGACGGCCTCATCCAGGACGCCAAGGCGTACTTCAACCACGCCGCCTTCGAAGCCCAACTCGCCGGATAGTCCCGAAATTCAGCCACCGGCACGGGCTCTCAAGAACGGAAAGGTCGAGCCCGGGCCGGGGCCGCGCCAAGGCCCACCAACTTCCCCACCTCAAGGGCAGGCAAGACTACCGAAAAACCCGAATCGCCTCCCCGTCGCCGCGCCACGAAGCGGTCCCACAACAAGCCACATATCGAGGTCACTTCAAGACGCCTGGCTTTCACTCAACCATCACCGAGTGGGGCCAGCGGGGTGGGCCGTGCCAGTCCAGGCACAGGACGGTGGCGTCGTCCTTCGGCGGCTGCCCGCTGAAGGCGTCGGCGACTGCGGTGACCAGGGTGCGCACGACCTCGCGCGGGTGCTCGCCGGCGGTGGTGTGGAGGAGGTGGGGAAGGTCGACGGTCTGTGCTTCGCGGTCCTGCATGCCGTCGGTGTGGAGCAGGAGGCGGTCGCCGGGGCGCAGGTCGAGGTCCTGTACCTGGTAGGGGCGCTTCGTGGGAACTCCGAAGGGCAGGTTCGCCGTCAGCTGTACTTCACTGACCTGGCCGTCGCGCAGCAGCAACGGCCGGGGGTGGCCGGCGTTGATGAGCTGGGCGCCGCTGCCGTCCAGGGCGATGCGTAGAAGCTGTCCGGTGGCGAAGGTGCGCCGGCCGTGGTCGAGGACGGCCTGGTGGGTCTGGCGGGCCTGTTCAACGAGGTCGGATCCGGCGCGGCGAGCGGCCCGTGATGCGTTGACCAGGAGGGTGGCGATGAGTGAGGCGTCGACGTCGTGGCCCATGGCGTCGGTGATCGACAGGTGCAGCGTGTCGCTGTCGAGGCTGTAGTCGTAGGTGTCGCCGGCGATGTCGGAGGCCGGGACCAGGGCGGCGGCGAGAGTGAAGGCGTCGGCTTCGCATGCGGGCGCCGAGGGCAGGAGCTGGCGCTGGATCTCGGCGGCCAGGCTGACCTGGGTGGTGCGGTTGCCCCAGTGGTAGAGATCGGTGAACCGCCGGTCGGTGACGATGATGTAGGCCAGCGCATGCGCGGCTTCTTCGATCTGCTCCAGTGTGTCCGGGGTGACGTGGGGGAGGAACAGCTCCAGGACACCGATGGTGTCGCCGCGGTTGGTGACGGGCGCGAGCACCCGCTGTCCCTCCGCCTCTTCCGAGGCCCGCACCAGCCTTTGGGTTCGCAGCACCTCGTCGTAGACACCGCTGCCCGCGAGGGCGACCTGCTCGGCGTGGGGCTCCTGCGGCGAGGATGTGGTGTCGTTCACCCGGAGCAGGCGGCGCCCGACCACATCGACGAACAGGAATGACACGTAGCGCGCCCCGAACCGGTCGCGCAGGTTGCGTGCCACGACGTCAAGAGAGTCCACCGGCGCGGCAGCCTCAGCCGCCGCCAGTACCTCGGCCAGCCCGATTCGATCTCGCGCCACGTCGTCCTCCCAGCGTTACGAACGCTCCTGCCCGCCGAGCTGAGAGTACGCGTCCGAGTCGGCATATTCGGTCAATCGTGGGACGGACCCGCCGTGAGGACCCGGGGGTGGATGTGAACCGAGATCGATGTTCTCCCCTGTGCAACTCCCCGCCGGCCTTGCTGTGCAGTGCAAGGGCGGCCCCAGCTGTTCCCGCACCGACGTTGAACTGCGCGTGCACCAATATTTGCGCGGCGGACCCAACGACTACGTGATCACTCGCCCCGCAGCCATACCCCGCCGAAGGCCGCACCTTACACAGGGCACAGCGGGTGCCGGTCTGGCCAGCGGGTGGACGGCTGCGCAGCAGGGCGCCCTCACCACGCTCCAGCGTGTGTCCTGTGATCATCGGCCGCATGGCAAGCGACGCTCCTCACGCGGTCGTCCAGGCGTCGAGAAAGGCTTGGCGTCCAGCGGGATCGTCCGACCTGCGGGCGGCGTGCAGGACGCACCAGGCGGTGAGTTCGAGATCGCGAAGCCACAGGGCTCCGATGAAGTGCGGCCGCTCCACCCAGATCTACCGCTACTCCGGACAAGACGCCAACCCCTGGGTCGGCATTCCCGGCCAGGCCGTGGACATCGGCGCCGCCGCGGCCGGGACGGTGTGGCACGTCGCTGCCGCCGGCGCCATCTGCCGCTACGCCGGAGACCAGCTGAGCTGACCGCAGCGAAACGACGGTGCGGGGGTCCCGGCCCGGCACGCCGGGACCCCCGCACCGGTCTCAGCAGCCGAAGCCGAGGACGCCTGCGACGGTGGGCTGCACGCCCCAGAAGCAGCACCTCAAGTCCGTACGCCGACACGTTGCACACCCAGGACGAACCGCAGCAAGGGCTGGGCGGGCCATGCGGATGGCCCCGGTCCTTCGCGAGGGGGGCGAAAGGCCCGAGGCCCTGTGCACGCCGGGCGCCCGCGCAGGGAAGCCGCGCGGCCAGCGCGGCTCCACCGCCACGCCGGTCCAGTGACAGGACCGCTGACACAGCCGAGGTCTCGTCGTGTCAGATGGTCGACGCCCGCTCGGCTGCCGGGGTTACGCGGCCGTCAGCTACCGGTTGCTGAGCCGGTGGCGCAGCAGCAGGTGCGGGGCGCGGTGGGTGAGCCAGGCGGCGGCCAGGCCGACTGCGGCGCCGGCTGCGACGTCGCTGGGGTAGTGGGCGCCGCTTTGTACCCGCTCGACGGCGACCGCTGCCGCAGGTACCGCGCACAGGGCGCCGGCCAGCGGCCAGGTGGGGGCGACGGCCGCGGTGAACGCCACGGCGGCCGCGGTGTGCCCGGAGGGGAAGGACGAGGAGTCGGGGCGGTCCTCGACCTCGTCGTGCGGGATCCACTCCTTGGGCGGCCGGCGCCGGCTTGTCACCTGCTTGCCCACGCCGTTGGACATCAGTTGCGCCGCCACGACGGCGGCGATGCCGGCGGCTGCCGCCCTGCGGCCTCGCCAGCCGCCCCGCCACGCCATCATCCCGGCCGCAGCGCACCACAGCTTCGTGCCTTCTGCGGCCTCTTCGACCGCCGACAGCACCTTCGCCGCCCCGGCCGGGATCCGGGAGGCCGCTCCTTTGGTTCCCAGCTCGTCGGCGTCACGCACTTGATCCAGCATTTTCATACGGTGCCGGTACCCCAGGTCAACGGCTTGCACCAAGGCCGTGCCTCTCATCCGTCCAGTAGTGCCGCACCCCGCGAGGCAAACGCACGGCCGGCCTCGGAGTGGGACGACTTCCGCGCCCGGTTCGCCGTGAGGCCCCACCAACTTGAAGACGCAGGTCAAAGGGCTGGTGTGGCCGGTTCTCCGGGTACTCGCGCTGGTCGTAGGGGGGAGTCCGCGAAGAAGATCATCCGCCAGCGGTCGACTTCGAGGTTCGTCAGGACGAGCAGAGCGCGCAGAAGTCGGGTGGCGAGGGCGAGTTCGTGCGGAGCTTGGTGAGGATTCGCCAGTTCTTGAGGTGTGCGAAGCCATGCTCGACCGGTGCGCGTCCGAAGGCGAGGACTCGGTTGACCCCTGACGGCGTCGAGATCGCGCCGACCGTGCAGTGCAACCCCGCCAATTACGCGCATCTGCCGAACGGACGCCGCCCCCGTTACCTGGACACCGTCCTGAGTGCCTGCCCCGGACAGGTCCTCTTCGATGTCGTCCATTCCGAAGAAGGGGGCCGCTTCCACCACGCCCGCAACCGCTACCTCGCGGTCGACGTGACCGACGACCCCACCATGGAGGTAGTCGACAGCTTCCACTGGGCTACCTGCGGACAGCTCGCTGCGGCCAGCCAATACGGCGGGGTGCCCAATGTGGAGACACGCAACCTGCTCACCTGCATAAGCTTCATCGCATGAGCGCCTGCAAACGAATCCGCCCGGGGGTCCAGGGCTGCGCTGAGTTCGCTCTGCGACGGATGCTGCCCGCCTTCACAGATCATCCGGAAGTCGAGATTGCGGCCATCGCCAACCGCCACCCCTCCGCAGCGCGCGAGGCGGCCGCGTGCCACGGAGGCACCCCCTGGCCGGGATACGAGCAACTCCTGACCCTCCCGGGACTCGACGCCGTCTACATCCCACTGCCGAATCCCACTGCCGAACGCGCTGCACGCGCCATAGGCCGCCAAAGCTGCTCGTGCCCGACTCCAACCGTCCCTTGGCTGGACGCGAGCGCGGCGATACCTGTCTCCAGCGCACTTCGCACGAGGCGGTCCGAGGAGCCCTGAAGGTCGCGGCCCGAAGGGGTGGTGGTGAGACAGTGGTGCACCAGTACCGCACATGGACGGTAGCGGACTGCTCGCCGGCATCTCCATGCGTGAGTGCGGCGAACCTCCCGGCCTCCATGGGCCACATGTCCCCGGCAACGGCGATCGGAAGCGACCGGGTCAGCGCATGAGAACCCCGGCTCGCAGTAGCCGCGGGCTCATCTGTGCCCTCGATCCGGGACAGTGCGGTCACCGTCGCCGGAGCGCTGCTACGCCGCTCAGTCAATACGGGCACACACCTTGGCACGGATGACGCCCTCGGCGGTGAAGCAGGCCAGCTGCGTGCTGACACCCGCCGGCAGCGGACCGCTGACCGGCAGCCTGCACCGGGCCGCTCGCACGGTGCGGTCCGTGCAGCCGAGCGCGCCGCCCAACGATAGGTACGGGTCGGGTAAAGGCTCCCTGTCTATCCGAGTGCCGTGAGGTTTGCGGGGAAGCGGCCTGCTCGGTGCGGCGTGATGATGCGGTACCCGTAGTGCGTAGTGATCGGTGCGGTGGGTGGCAGGGAGAGGGGCTGCAGGCGACATGACCGAGGCGAGATCGCGAGTTCTGCCGGAGGTGGTGGACAGCCCGGCGCTGCGCACTCAGCCGGCCGGCCGGGTGGCGCGGTGGTTCTTGCGGCACCGCGTGCAGCCAGTGGGGCCGCACGCCGGTGAAGGGCATGGGGAGTCGCACGCGTGGTGGAAGGTCATGTGCCTGACGGGCGTCGACTACTTCTCCAGCCTCGCCTACGTGCCGGCGATCGCCGCGCTGGCCGCCGGAGCAGTCTCGCCTCTGGCGACGCTGCTGCTCGTCCTGCTGACCTTGCTGGGAATGCTGCCGATGTACCGCAGGGTGGCGAAGGAGAGCCCGTACGGTGCGGGATCCGTCGCCATGCTGGAGGATCTGCTGCCGTTCTGGTGGGGCAAGCTCTTCGTGCTGGTCCTGCTGGGGTTCGTCGCGACATCGTGGATCATCACGATCACGCTGTCCACGGCGGACGCCTCGGTGCACGTGGTGGAGAACCCCTTCTTCCCGGCCGCGCTCCACGGCCACGAGGTGGTCATCACGGTGGTGTTGCTGCTGGTGCTGGGAGGAGTCTTCCTCCTTGGTTTCAGCGAGGCGGTCCGCATAGCCATCCCGTTGGTCGCCGTCTTCATGCTCCTCAACGCGGTGGTCATCGGGGTCGGTCTGTTCCAGGTGACGACCACTCCCGGTACGTTCTCGGCTTGGACGAAAGCCCTCACCAGCGGCGGCGGCGGACTCGGAGGCATGGCTGGTCCGGCACTGATGGCCTTCCCGCTGCTGGTGCTGGGACTCTCGGGTTTCGAGACGGGGGTGAGCATGACGCCGTTGATCGCCGCGGAGGGCGACGACCCCGAGCAACGGCTGCGTGCCCGCGTCCGCAACGCCCGTCGCCTCCTCACGACGGCCGCCGCCGCCATGAGCGTCTACCTGCTCGCCGCGAGCTTCGTCACGACCCTCCTCATCCCGCACAAGGAATTCGAAGCCGGCGGCGCCGCCAACGGCCGCGCTCTGGCCTATCTGGCCCATGCCCGGGTCGGCGAGGCGTTCGGCACGGTCTACGACATCAGCACCATCCTCATCCTCTGGTTCGCCGGGGCCTCCGCCATGGCGGGGCTGATCAACATCGTGCCCCGCTATCTCCCCGACTACGGCATGGCCCCCGAATGGGCGCGTGCCGTGCGTCCCGTCGTGCTGGTCTACACGGCGTTGTGCATCGTGATCACTATCGCCTTCGGTGCCGACGTGAACGCCCAGGCCGGGGCGTACGCCACCGGAATCCTGGCCATGATGGTCTCCGGCGCCCTGGCCGTCACGGTCTTCGCCGCGCACCACCGTCGACGCGCCACGACCGTCGGTTTCGCACTGCTCACCGCGGTCCTGCTCTACGCCCTGAGCGCCAACGTCGTCGACAAGCCCGGCGGCATCGCCATCTCCGGCCTCTTCATCGCCGGAATCGTCGTGGTGTCGCTGATCTCACGCGTCTCGCGGACCACCGAACTGCGGGCAGATCGCCTGGTGTTCGACGACGCCGCCCGGAGTTTCGTCGCCGACACCCTCGCCCATGACCACTCCATCAACATCATCGCCAACCGACAGCAGGCGGGTGACGACGCGGAGTACCGGGAGAAGGAGCGTGAGCAGCGGGGCATGAACGCGGTACCGGGCCGAGCCGACCTGCTCTTCCTGGAGATCGACGTCGTCGACCCGTCGGACTTCAGCGAAACGCTCACGGTGCACGGCGTCGAGGTCGGCGGGTACCGGATCTTGCGAGCCGAAGCGCCGGCAGCCCCGAACGCGATCGCCGCGGTCCTGCTGGCGCTGCGCGACGCCACCGGCACCCGGCCCCACTGCTACTTCGCCTGGTCGGAAGGGAGCCCGCTGCGGCACATGCTGCGCTACTTCCTCCTCGGCCGCGGTGACACCGCCCCCGTCACCCGCGAGATCATCCGCCGCAACGAACCTGACCCGGCCCGGCGGCCCGGGATCCACGTCGGGGCCTGAGCGGGGAGGGCCGGCCCTCAGGCCGACCACGGTCTTGACGCCATCCACCTGCGCCCCGGCGAGGTGGCCTGGTGGTCCTGGCGGTGGACGGCGATGGTCACCAGCCCGGAACCGTCCGCCACCTCCAGATCAGGAGCGGCCGGACACGGTGGGGCGGCTGCGGCGCGTAGTGCCTGCGACGAGGTGGGCCACGCCGGCCCTCAGGTTACCGGCGCACATCGTGCAGAGGCGGGAATCCTCATCCACAGCCATAACGAGCCCAACGGCGCAGGCGTAGCCGTAACGGCCCCCGCCCACCGGCCGGCCACGACGTGCAGGAGCCGGAGAGTCACTCCGGAATCACGGCGAACGCCTCGATCTCCATCAGGAACTGGGGGAGAGGAGAGCCGACACCTGGATTGCCGATGCCGCAGGTTGGCGGGACGGGTCGAGGAAGGCGTCGCGCGCTTCGCGGACGGCCGGCATGAAAGCCATGTCCGTCACGTAGTAGGTCAGTTCGAGCACGTCGTCGAAGGCCGCCCCGGCCGCCGTCAGACAGCGTCGCAGGTTCTCGAAGACCTGGCGCCTGGGCGGAGGGATCACCGGCGCCGACCAGTTCGCCCCGCTCGTCGAGGGCGAGCTGGCCCGCGACGGCGACGAAGCGGCCCGTGCCTGTAGGCCGTACCCCGCCGAGTTCAAGGCGGACGCGGTCGCGTTGTACCGCTCGAGGCCGGGAGCGACCGCAGGCGCCAACCGCACAGGTCGAGTGAGAGGAGAGGGCGACGGCAGGAATCGCCGGCGCCGTCAGGGTTGGGCGACCTCTTGCAGGGGGAGTCTGTGTCCTGCGGACCGCTGTCCGACGCGGAACCCCTGTGGCACAGGCGGCCGTTGCCCGTGAGCCGGAGAGACTTCAGGGATGGAGTTGATGCACGGTGGAACGACGTATGCCGGTGGCGACCCACTGGGGCAGCTTCGTGGCCGTGGTCGATTCGGGCCGGCTGCAGCGCATCGAGCCTCGGGGCGACGACCCTGCGCCCTCGCCCATCGGGCCTGGCATGGTGACGGCGGCTGAGGACTCTGCTCGTGTGCGGCGTCCAGCGGTGCGTAAGGGGTGGCTCGATGGCCTGCCGCGCGCCGGCGACGCGGCCAGAGGGGTGGACGCCTTCGTAGAGGTGAGCTGGGACGACGCGCTCGGGCTGGTGAGCGAGGAACTGCGCCGGGTGCGTTCGCAGCACGGGGACAGTGCGGTGTTCGGTGGCTCGTACGGCTGGGCGAGTGCGGGCGGCTTCCACAACGCGCAGGGACAGCTGCAGCGGTTCCTGGCCCTGGGTGGGGGTTACACCGACTCGCGCAACACGTACAGCACGGCGGCGTTGGAGGTCATCCTCCCGCATGTGATCGGCGGGGCTCCCTGGAGCTACCAGTCCCGGATGCCGATGTGGGACGAGATAGCCGAGAACTGCGAGCTCGTGGTGGCGTTCGGCGGGCTGGCGCTGAAGAACAGTCAGATCAACCCTGGCGGACTGGCCCGGCACCAGACGCGGAACCTGCAGCGCAAGTGCCGTGAGGCCGGGGTGCGCTTCGTGAACGTCAGCCCGATCCGCAGCGATACCGCCGGTTTCCTCGACGCCGAGTGGCTGCCGGTCGTGCCGAACACCGACACCGCCTTGATGCTCGCCATCGCGCACACGCTGCTGGTCAACGGCTGGCATGACGAGGACTTCCTCACCCGCTGCTGCGTGGGGTTCGACCGCTTCGCCTCCTACCTGACCGGAGACGTGGACGGCGTCGTCAAGGACGCCGGCTGGGCGGCGGGGATCACGGGCATCGGCCGCGACACGATCACCGACCTCGCTCGCCGCCTGTCCACGCAGCGTTCTCTCATCATGGTCAACTACGCGATACAGCGGGCGGACCACGGTGAACAGCCGATCTGGATGTCGGTCGTACTGGCGGCCATGACGGGTTCGATGGGGCGGCCCGGCTGCGGCTGGGGCGCGGGTTACGCGACGATGGACGCGACCGGTGTCGCCCCGGGCCGCCCGTCGGTGGCGTCGGTGCCGCGGGTCGCGAACCCTGTCGCGGACTTCATTCCGGTCGCCCGGATCGCCGACACCCTGCTGGAGCCGGGCAGGACCATCGACTACGACGGTCAGCGACTGACCTTGCCGGACCTGCGCCTGATCTACTGGTGTGGCGGCAACCCCTTCCACCACCACCAGGACCTCCACCGCCTCACCCGTGCCTGGCAGCGCCCGGACACGGTGGTGGTCCATGAAGCCTGGTGGAACACCACGGCGAAGTTCGCCGACATCGTGCTCCCCGTCGCGACCAGTCTGGAGCGCGATGACTTCGCCGCCGGGTTCTCCGATCCCCACCTCGTCCCGATGCCGAAGGTCCGCGAGCCGGCCGGTGAGGCGCGCACCGACCACCAGATCTTCGCCGCCCTGGCTACCAGGCTCGGCTATGAGCGCGAGTTCACCCAGGCACGCAGCGAGAGCGAATGGGTCCGGCACCTCTACGAGCAGACCAGGGCCGGCCTCGGCGACGACGCGGCCCTGCCGGCCTTCGACGACTTCTGGCAGAGCGCGTCCGGTGTCGAGCTGCCGTCACTCGGCGGGCCGTTTCCCGGCAGCTTCGAAGCCCTGCGCTCCGATCCGCAGCGCTTCCCCCTGACAACGCCGTCGGGCCGGATCGAGATCTTCTCCGAAAAGATCGATTCGTTCGGCTACGACGACTGCGCCGGACATCCGACATGGTTCGAACCCGGGGAGTGGCTCGGCGCCGGCCTGGCGGAGCGCTTTCCCCTGCACCTGATCTCGAATCAGCCCGCCTCTCGTCTGCACAGCCAGTACGACAACGGTGGCCACAGCCTCAAGTCGAAGATCCACGGCCGTGAGCCCGTGACGATCAACTCGCTGGACGCCGCGTCGCGCGGTATCGAGAACGGCATGATCGTGCGCGTCTTCAACGACAGGGGCAGTTGCCTGGCGGGCGCGATCCTGTCGGACACCGTCATGTCCGGCGTCGTTCAGCTGTCCACCGGAGCGTGGTGGGACCCGGCGCGGCCGGGCCGGAGCGGAAGCCTGGACCGCCACGGCAACCCCAACACCCTCACCCGGGACCGCGGGTGCTCGCGCCTGTCCCAGGGTCCGAGTGCGCACAGTGCGCTCGTCGACGTCGAGGTCTACGACGGACCGGTCGAGGGGGTACTCGCCTTCACACCACCACACCTCGAACACTGACCCGAACCCACCTGAACAACGGGCGTGTTTGCCCAGTTCACTCTCGTCAGGCGCACAGCCGACAGCCCCTGTCCGGCGTCGGACCCCCCTCCGGCGTTTGCGCGGCCGTGACTGCGCGAATACGGTCCGTAGTCATGACTGCACTGAAAGACCGCAAGTACGGCCAGTGGTTCCGGGGCGCCGACGTCGACGGCGACGGCTTCATCACCCAGCACGACGTACGCAAGATGAGCGAGCGCTACATCAGCGCCCGCGCCACCGCCCCGGACGCCGAGACCGCCCGCCGGCTCACCGAGGGGATGGACCGGTTCTGGTCGAACGTCATCGCCCCGATGGACCAGGACGGCGACGGGAAGGTCGACGTGCGGGAGATGACCGAAGGCTTCAAGAGTGCCCTGACCGACCGCGCGCTCTACCCGCAGCAGATCGAGCCGGTCAGCAACTGCTTCTTCGACCTCGTCGACCTCGACGGAGACGGCAAGATCGACCAGGCCGAGTTCCAGCTGATGTTCGACTCGGTCGCCGCCGTACCCGGCGAGGACTGCGCCACCGTCTTCGCCGCCCTGGACCGCGACGGCTCCGGGGGACTGGACCGTGACGAGTTCCACCACGCACTCGAAGAGTTCTTCTACGGGGACGACCCCGAGGCTCCTGCCAACCACATCTTCGGCAAGGTCACCGCCTGACAGCCCCCGACCAGGTATGCCAGGTGCTCGGCAGTGGGCGCCCGGACGGGGCGGCGCGGCGAGGAGGTGTCCGCGTCACGGGGTCGTCCGTACATTGAGGTTCAACCTCGGGAGTGGACACCTTCCGCTACGCCGGCGCACCGGAACAGCAACTCGTGCTCTGGTCGGCCGAAGGTCAGGCCGGGGCGCGACCCCGAAGCCCCGCCCCACGCCGGGACCGAAACCTTGCCGACAGGCGCGGTGCCGGTCCCGGGCAGGAAGGGTCAACCGCTGAGGGACTCCTCGGCGTTGCGGCGCGTCGGCCAGTTGTCGCGCCGTTCCCTGGCCACCTCCGCACGGCCGGCG
Source organism: Streptomyces sp. NPDC006552 (assembly GCF_040611655.1). NCBI lineage: Bacteria > Bacillati > Actinomycetota > Actinomycetes > Kitasatosporales > Streptomycetaceae > Streptomyces > Streptomyces sp. NPDC006552. The sequence continues at coordinate 46,824 of NZ_JBEXOS010000031.1, read as the reverse complement.
GCGCGCTCGTCGAGCAGGTGGGCCGTGGGGGTGAGGGCCGTGGCGGGGGAGGCCTGCTCCGGAGCCACGGTCGGTGAGGAGAGCGGGGCGGGCTGATCGCTCCTGCGCGCGACCCGTCCGTCCGACTCGCCGTCATCCCCCCTGCTCTGATGCTCGAAGAAGCGGAGCATCTCCACGGGGAACGGCATCACCAGGGTGCTGTTCTTCTCGGCGGAGACGTCCACCACGGTCTGCAACAGGCGCAGTTGGAGCGCTCCGGGGGTGTCGGCCATGGTCGCCGCGGCGTCGGTCAGCCGCTGCGACGCCTGGAACTCACCGTCGGCGGCGATGACCCGCGCGCGGCGTTCCCGCTCGGCCTCGGCCTGCTTCGACATCGAACGCATCATCGACCCGGGAAGCGCGATGTCCTTGATCTCGACGCGCTCGATACGCAGTCCCCAGGGCTCCTCGGTGGGGGCGTCCATCACCTTCTTGAGTTCCGCGTTGATGTGGTCGCGGTCGGAGAGCAGCGTGTCCAGATCGGCCCTGCCGATGACCGAGCGGAGCGACGTCTGGGCGATCTGGGAGACGGCGGCACGGTAGTCACGGACGTTGACCAGGGCCTTCACCGGGTCGATGACCTTGAAGTAGACCACCGCGTCGACGGTGAGCGTCACGTTGTCGGCCGTGATGGACCCCTGCGGCGGAATGCCCAGAACCTCGGTCTGGACGGACACCTTCCGCATCCGGTCCCCGATAGGCCGGATGACCCGCAGGCCCGGTCCCCGGATGTCCGGGAGCAGCCGCCCGAAACGGAACACCACGCCCTTCTCGTACTGCTGGACGTTGCGCACACTCAGGGCGAGCAGCACCAGCCCGGCCACGGCACACACCACCAGCACGGTGATCAGTACACCCATGGTTTCTCACTGTCCTTACGTCGATGACGGTCCCGGACCCCAGCGGGTCGGGGAGACACACGGGACGGGCGGACCCCGGCCTGTCGTCCTGCGCGCGGCCGGGGTCCCGGGCGGGAAAGTTCGTGCCTGCCGCTCCCGGCTCAGCCGGGAGAACTCCGCGGTACGCCGGCCCGGGTGACCCCGGTGGCGGTCAGGATCCGCTCGGCCGAGAAGGCGTTGTCCTCTCGTACGGCCATGACCATCGCCGCGTGCGCGGAGCCGCGGCCCGCTCCCGGCGGGATCACCAGGAACAGGAAGTGGTCCCGGTCGCCGCGAGTGACGATCATCGTGTCGTCACTCACGGCGGACCAGTCGAAACGCACCATGTGCCCGTCGGCGAAGAGATGGTTCGGCGTCTCGTCCCACTCGCTCGCGTCGAGGCCGATACGGGTGACGGGGCCCAGACGTGCCGTCACCGCCGCGACCAGGCCCGGAAGTTCGGTCTTGAGGCTGCGTGACCGCGGCCACCACGCACCGTCGAATCTTCCTGCGCGTCCGGTGGTGGTCTCCATCCTCAGGACCGCCGTACCGGGAAGCACCGGCGCGCCGCTCACCCATCCCGTCGGTGGATCGAGCGCGGCCATCGGCGACGGGGCCAGGAGCGCGAGAGGGAGATGAAGTGACGTGGAGGCGGACGTGCTTCCGGGAAGTGATGTGGGGAAAACGGTCGCAGTCATGATGCGGGCTCTCTCCGGACCGGCCAGAAGACCCGGCCCGGCGTGCTCCGATCGCCGAGGGTGACAACGGCGTGGAGGCCGGCGTACGGAATACCCGCGGTGACTCCACCCTACTCCGGCCTCGGCCTCGACGGACTTCTCCTCCCGTCCGGGCGGCGTGACCGACCTCGTACCGGCCCCCGGGCCCCCCGGGTCCGGTACGGCACGAGGTGACGACCCCCGGGGCTCGTGGCCGGGGCGCCGTGACCACGGGGTGATTCCGACGGCCTGCGTCAGCGGACCGCCGCCGGCCGCTCATCGTCCTGTGCGGGAGTGGCCATCTCCTCGATCAGCCGCCCGGCCTCCGCGTCCGTGGCGGAAGGTGGCACCACCAGCAGGTCCCACCGCCCATGACCTGGTGCCAGCAGGCAGACGGTGGACGGGGAGCGCTGGGTGGTCGTCCGGTGCAGGCGCACGACCTGCTCGGCGACGAGCAGCCGGCCCGGGAAGGGCGACCACGCGGCCTCGTCCACGAGGACGCTGGTGATCCGGCCCCAGCCGGGAGGGAGCGCGGCCAGCAGCCGGGGCAGTTCGGACGCCAGATCGGCCGAGCGGGGCCACCAGGCGCCGTCGATGCGCAGGGGCATGTAGTCCCCCGCCGACTGGGACACCAGACGCAGACGTACGGCGGACAGCGAGGAGAGCGGGGGCGGCGGGGCAAGTGTCATGGGAACTCCTGGTCGGATGGTGTGAGGGGGATGAGTACGCGGCGGGCGCATGGCCCGGCCGGCCGGTGACGGCGTGATGGCGGCGGTGCATGGCGACCCAGCCTGCCCAGGCCCGGGAAGCTCATCGGTCCGGCCACCACGAGCACGAGGCGCGGCGGCCGCGCGGCCTGGTGGCTCCTGTGGGCCGGCCCACGGCGGCACGCCGGTCGTGGCACCAGGGCCGGTGACGGCGCCCGACCGTCCGAGGCGTCCCCGCAACGGCCCGGTCGGCCAGGAGCGCGAGGAAGCCGAGCAACGCCGTGACCGGCAGGAACAAGCGCTCGGCACCGCACGCCCGGCCGCTCGCGCGGGGGAGAGGCTGCCTTCCCGCCGGGTTCCGGGGACGGTTGTGCGGCCTGTGCGTGGGGTGCGAGCGGAGAGGGCGCTGCTGCACGGGCGATCCTCGGCCTCGGTGATGTCAGGCGGCCGAGGTCTTGGGCCTGCGCCTGTTCTGGGGCGGCTCCGTCACGCGTCTGCGACAGAGGGCGCGAGTCGCGAAGCACGGATACGGCGGTGACGGGGCCGGCCGGGACCTGGAGTGCGGTGGCGGCGCCCTCAGGCCGTCTCGCCGTGGTGGGCCCGGTCTGCGGACGAACTGCTGGAGTGCAGCCAGGAGTCGAGCGACGTGCCGGCGCTCGAGGCGTCCAGCGTGAGGTGCAGCCGCGTCCCGGCGCCCGAGGAGTCCGCGGGATAGCTCCGCTGCTCGTCCCCGGCGAACAGCAGCCGCAACGCTTCGGCGACGCGACGGGCCGCCTCGGAGGACGTGGAGACCAGTCGGACCTCGACCCGGTCCCCACTCGGATCGGCTGCGGCATCGGGACGGGACGAGTGCTGCGCGGGTTCGATCGACATACGGCGGAACCTGACCCGGACCGGAGACGGTCCGCATCTGCTCTGCGACGAGGACGAGACCGGCCCGAACACCGGCGTACGACATGCCCTCGACGGGCTCCACCCTACTCCTGCCGCCCGGGACCAGCCCCTCTCCTTCACGCGTGAGGGCCTGCGGGCGGGCCCTACTGCACCCGGCCCTCGTCGGTCACGGGTAGGTCCTCCTCCGGCAGGTGCACGTCGTTGACGGAGATGTTCACTTCGACGACTTCTAGCCCGGTCATCCGCTCCACGGCCGCGATCACGTTCTGGCGTACGTCCGCGGCGACCTCGATGATGCTCACGCCGTACTCCACCACCGCGTCCAGGTCGATGGCGGTCTGCTTCTCGCCGACCTCGACCTTGACGCCGCGCCCGACCGGGGACCCTCCACCGGGAACGCGGTCGCGCATCGCGCCCATCTTCCGGCTGAACCCGCCTCCCAGCGCATGGATGCCGGGCACTTCGCGGGCCGCGATCCCGGCGATCTTCTCCACCACTCCGTCCGCGACGGTCGTCCGGCCGCGAACCACCGCCGGTTCCCCGGCTCCGGTCCTCAGGCGCGGACCGACCACCGTGTGGGACTCGTCGGGTCGCGACGTCTGCTGGGTCTGACCGATCGGCTCCGTCACGCGAAGCCACCTCCCTGGAAATGCACGGTTTCCCGTGCGCGAGCGACCGTACGGTCGCCGGATGTCCTGCTGGTCTCCAAGTGCCGTGCGGCATACGGGTATGCCCACGGACACCGCCGCACCCCGGCCGTGGGCCGGCGCCCCGGAAGCATGACCTCCGGTCGCCGGCCGGTGCCCGACAAAACTGTCGCGCGACAGGACCCGTGCTCCTCACGGCTCGCGGTCGTGTGCGCACGACCGGTTGCGCACGCTCCGCGCGCCCGGCCGCGCCGACCTGCCCCGGGTGTACCTGGCCCGGCCCGCGCCTCACCGGTGGTCGTCCTGGCTCCTGCGGTCCTCACGCGCCCAGCGCTCTCGGTTCTGGCGCCGGTAACGGCGATCCCACCGGTCCCGGCGATCCCGGTCCTCCCGGTACTGCCCGTACCCGGATTCGCTGCCCCGGCGCCGGCCGTGATGGACGAGGGTGAAGAGCAGCACGGCAGCGGCCACCCACCACAAAGGGTTGAGGAAGCCGAGCCCGAACAGGATTGCGGAGAGGAGGAACAGAAATACGAACATGGTGGTCCTCCTTTGAGCGCGGAACGCGACAACACGGCCGGGGACCGGGGCCTACCCCTCCAACGTACTCCCCGGCAAGGGTTGCGAACCTTGCCACGTCACCCCGACTGGCTTCTGTGACACATCATTTGACGCACAGTCAACGGAACTGGACTCCAGAAGCGGGGCCGGCGAAGCGTCGCGCCACCCTGCCCCTCTGAATACCGGCCGCGCCGTCTCCTCGGAGCGGGCACCAGGTGGCCGCTGCTCCGCACCGCGTCGATGCACGGAGTACGCTGATGAGTACCGAGGGTCTTTCGCATACCGGCTTCCACGTCGGGTCGTTCTCGGCGAGAGATGAATCCCGGGCCGCCGCAGAGGCGGCCCGGAGACGGGTCCGTGCCATGTCGGCGACCTTGCACCCCACCCTGCCGCACCCCGAGCCCGTCGCAGCCCCGGTCGCGCGTCTCGCCTTGAAGGGCGAAGGCGGCGGCTCCCGCGGACTCCTGGACGGCGCCTGGTGGCCCCGGTCCCGGGACCTGCTCAGCGAGCTGCCCGGGCTGACCGCCGCGCTGGACCCCCTGTGGGGCCGCATCACCCGGGCCGCCGTCAACCCGGAGCACTGGCCGGTGGTCCCACGCAAGGTTCCCGTCGACGGCCACGTCGTCAAGGTCGGCTGGTTCACCCCGGAACTCGACCCGCACAAGCTGCTGTTGCTCTCCTACGGCACCGGCCGCTGGGACTTGCTGATCATCCCGCCTGATACCGAGCCCGACGCGGCGGCCCGGCTGATGGCCGCCGCATCCGACCGGGAGGGCCCGCCGTTGACCGCGAGCGCGCTCGTCGCGGCGGACGCGGCCGGGCACGGCGCCGCCGAGACCCTCGACCTGGCACTGGCACCGGACGAGGCGTGGGAGTACGAAGGTGGCGCTCCCTTGGTGCTCACGGCCGTTCCGGATCACGTGGGGCCGGCCGGGGCGGAGGACGAGACCGGCCGGAGCGCCGTCCCGGCGCCACCGCAGGTTCTCCCCGCACAGGTCTGATCAGCCGACCCCACGCGGTGATGAAGTCTTCCCAGGCGCGGCGGTCGAAGAGCATCTCTCCCGGCTTGCTCGTCTCCTTGGCCAGCCCTTCGCCATGGTGTCGTCGAGAGTGATGAACACCCTGGCCGTGATCGAACGCATCGGCCCTCTCCTTCCACCTCTGCACACCCTCTTCGGTGTGAGGGGCTGGCGACGGGTGCTGCCGTAGAGGGGCGTTGGCGTTCGGGCCCGGGGGCGATCTAGGCTGCGTCGGTGCGTGCCGTTCACGGCGGCAGCCCATCGACGGAGAGGAATGCCGATCATGCAGCAGGCATCGGCCGCCGACCCGGCTCCCGGGCGCCGCCCCGAGCTGGTGTCCGACCTGGATGTGGAGGCGGCCCGCATCGCGGCGGTACGCCGCTACGACATCCTCGACACTCCGCCCGACGGGGCGTTCGACCGGGTGGCGGCGCTGGCCGCCCGGCTCTTCGACGTGCCGGTGGCCACAGTCACGATCGTGGACACCGACCGCATCTGGTTCAAGGCCGCACACGGCTTGGAGGGTGTCGCCGAGATCGGCCGCGATCCGGGCCTGTGCGGCTCGGCGGTCCTGCGCGACGACACGATGGTCATCCCCGACACTCTCCAGGACCCCGTCGCGGTGAACAATCCGCTGGTCGCGGGAGAGATGGGGGTGCGTTTCTACGCCGCCGCACCGATCATCACCCCCGATGGGCACCGGCTGGGCACGGTGAACGTCCTGGACACCCGGCCGCGTTCGATCACCGAGCAGGACACCGCCACCCTTGCCGATCTCGCCGCGATCGTGCTGGACGAGATGGAGCTGCGGCTGTCGGCCCTGCACGCCCTGCGTGACGAGCAGGCCCGCCGGGAGGCGGAGAGGCGGCAGGCCGAGGCGGAACGGCAGCGGGCTGAGACGGAGCGGGCGGCGCGGGAGAAGGCGGAGCAGGACAAAGCCGCCATCGCCGCGTTCGCCTCCACCCTCCAGCGCACTCTGCTGCCTCCGGCCCTTCCCGTCGTGCCGGGCCTGGAACTGGCCTGTCACTACCGCACCGCCTCCGCCCACGACGTGGGAGGCGACTTCTACGACGTCTTCCCCCTCGACGGTGGCCGGTGGGCGTTCTTCCTCGGTGACGTGTGCGGCAAGGGCCCCGAGGCGGCCACCGTGACCGCCCTGGCCCGCCACACGCTGCGCGCCGCGGCCCAGATCAACGCCGACCCGGTCACCGTGCTGAGCGCGCTCAACACCGGGCTGCTCACCGACGGCAGTGCCGGCCGTCGTTTCTGCACCGTGGTCTTCGGTCTCCTGGAGCCCCGGGAGGACGGCGGTTTCACCGTCACCGTCGCCTCCGGCGGCCACCCGCCCGTCTATCACGTGCGCCCCGACGACGGCGGCGCCGTATGGGTGCGGGCCGTACGCCCCAAGGGCGGGATGCTCGTCGGTGCGTTTCCCCAGGCGCCCTTCGCCCAGACCACGTTCTCCCTGACGGCCGGTGAGAGCCTCTTCCTCTACACCGACGGGCTGATCGAAGCCCGCACCACCCAGGGCGCCATGCTCGGGGAGGACGGCCTGACCGGCTTCCTCCACCAGCGCACCGGGCCCGTCACCGCCGCCTCCCTGATCGAGGACAGCATCACCCTCCTGGCCTCGCTGCCCGACGGAGTCGGCGACGACGTGGCGCTGCTGGCCCTGTCCGTCCCCCACTCTCACACCATGCCCGACGGCAGTGTCGCTGCCACTGCCCACACCACCGCCGCACCCGAACACTTCGGCCAGGAGTGAGACCGACGTGACCGACACACTGCAACTGACCGTCCAGCACCCCCGCCCCGGCCTCGCGATCGTCGCAGTCGCCGGGGACCTGGACACACGCACCGCGGACACCCTGCGCCACCAAGCCTGCGAAATCATCCAGCAAGAGTGTCCACACCTGATTCTCGACCTGTCAGAGACCGGCTTCTGCGACTCCGCCGGCCTGAGTGCGCTCATCGGCCTCTGGCACGCCACGCAGGCAGCGGGCGGTGCGCTGGCACTCGCCCACATCCCTGACCGACTGATGCGCATGCTGACCCTCACCGGCGTCGACGCGGTTCTGCCAGCCCACGCCACCGCCGCCGAAGCCGTCACCACCATGACCCTCAGCCAGTCCACCGGCGCCGGCGAACACGGCTCGATCATCCATACCCCCATCGGAGGCGGGGCAGGCGAAGTCGGGGCGGAGCCCGCGGTCGGCGAGAGCGCGCACACCCTCTCTGCCGACCTGAGCTGAGCGCGCGGCCCGCCGACGCGATCTCCCAGGTTCTCAGGCGCAAGGCGTCGGCGTCACGTCGCGGAAAGCGGCTGCGGGCGAGCCCAACGGCCCGCGTGGGGCCATGTGTTGGAAAGACAGCGGGGGAGCGGGTCATGGTCCCGCCTCATTCCCGGTTCCGCTGCCGACCCGGCCTCTTCGCGATGGCGGCGCTCGATGGCCGGCCCACGGGGGATGTGCATGGCCGTTGTCCGCGCGCACGTCGGCGAGCAGGCGTAATGCGTCCTCGGCTGGGCCGGCGGGGGCCGCGTACAGCACCAGCAACTCGATGCCTGATTCGTCTGGCAGCGCGAAGTTCTCATGGTGCAGTTCCAGCAGTCCGACCAGAGGGTGCCAGTACGTCTTGCGTCCAAGGGTGCGGGCGCGTACGTCCGCGCGGGCCCAGAGACGACAGAAGCGTTCACTGCCCATCGCCAGTTCGCCGATGAGTGAGGCCAGATGGGGATCCTCGGGGTATTTGCCGGTGGCCAGGCGCAGGTGCCCGACCACGTCGAGGGTGCAGTTCTCCCAGCCCGCGTACAGGTCGCGCTCGGCTTCCTCGAGAAAGATGTGCCGGGCGGTGTTCAGGCCCGGCATCGGACGGCCGTAGAGGAGAATCAGCGCGGGTGCGTCGCGGACCAGGTCCAGGACCTGCAACAGCTCCGGGCGGAGCCGCCCGCTCGGTGCCGTCGCTCGGTGGCGGCGCTGTCGGACAAGCCGGTCCAGGTGTGCGCGTTCGGTCTCGTCGAGGCCGAGGACACGGGCGAGGGCGTCGAGGACCTTGCTCGGAGGGCTGGGTCGCGCGGCCCTGCTCCAGGCGCATGTAGTAGTCGACGCTGACTCCGGACAGGTGCGCGACCATCCTCACCGCCGGCGGCCAGGCCGTCTTCGACAACCTTCCGCCGGCGAGTCCGCCCCACCCGAACCAGCCGGCTCCGCTCCACCGCCCACGGCCTAGCCGCTCCCGGAGCACGACCGTACGACCCGTGCTCCGGGGCGCCCGCCACCCCCGGGAGCCCCCGAAAGGACTTCCTCATGTCCGGCACCCGCATCACCGTCCACACCGGCCAGGACCGCAGCCCGAGGCCCTGGCCCGGGTCGTCGACCACGTCCGCGCCCAGCTGTCCGGCACCGGTCTCGCCGGCCTGACGTCGGCGCGCCGCCCCCTGTTCGCGGGATCGGCGCCTCCTTCGCGGCGCTCGCCGTGCCCGTGGAGGTGTTGCGCGGCCACGCGGTGCCGGCACAGCGCGTCCTCGCGAGCGAGATCGAGGACGGCCTGACCGGGTTCGACACCGACATCCTGATCGGCGTGTCCCAGTCGGGGCGCAGTTCCGAGACGCTCGCCGCGTTCCGGGCCTCCGGCGCGGTGCGCACCGCCGCCGTCCTCAACGTCACCCCGTCCCCGCTCGCCGACCTCGCCGTCGACCTGGGCAACGAGCCGGAGTCGTACGCCTCGACGTCGGGTTCACCGCGACCGTCGCCGCCCTCGACCTCGTCGCCGGGGCGCTCGCGGGCCGCGCCGACGACCCGTGGGACGACATCGCCGGCCGGCCGCACACCGTACGGGACCAGCCGGCCGGGAACGCGGTCCGGTCGTGGGCCGAGGACCGAAGTCGCGCCGGGCGCCGCCGCGGGTGAGCGACGGCGCCCGGGCGCTCTGCTCATTCTTTCCGTAGGAGCAGGCAGGGGATGGTTCGGCGGCGCGCCCGGCCCGGGGCGTCCGGCGGCGGAGCCCTGGGCGCCCGTCTGACCTGCGTTGTCACGCAACGCGATGCGGAGCGTCACCGGCCTGGGCGGGGAACATCGCGCAAATTGGTCTAGTCCTCATCTTGGTACAGACCATTGACACACCGCTGACCGCAGAGCTATTCCGTATGCATCTCCCGTGCGTCACAGCTGAGTTGACGCCGCCTCACCTCTTGGATGGCCATGAGACCTATGCGCTCCCTCCGTGCCGCCGTCACTGCGGTGGCCACTGCAGTGGCTGCTCTGGGCCTCACCGCCGTCGCGGGCTCCCCCGCCCAGGCCGCGACCCCGCTCCCTGCCCATGTCTTCGCGCCCTACTTCGAGGCGTGGACCGGTGAGAGCCCCGCCGCTCTCAGCGCCCAGTCCGGGGCCAAGCACCTGACGATGGCGTTCCTCCAGACCGCGTCGAAGGGGTCCTGCACCGCCTACTGGAACGGCGACACCTCGCTGCCCGTCGCCGCGTCATCCTTCGGCGCGGACATCAAGACGATCCAGGGGCGCGGCGGGGACGTCATCCCGTCGTTCGGCGGGTACACGGCCGACACCACCGGCACCGAGATCGCCGACAGCTGTACGGACGTCGACCAGATCGCCGCCGTCTACGAGAAGGTCGTCTCGACCTACGACATCCCCCGGCTCGACATGGACATCGAGGTCGACTCGCTGGACAACACCGCCGGAATCGACCGGCGGAACAAGGCGATCAAGAAGGTGCAGGACTGGGCCGCCGCCAGCGGCCGCAAGCTGGAGATCTCGTACACTCTGCCGACGACGACGGGTGGCCCGGCCGCCAGCGGACTCGCCGTGCTCAAGAACGCGGTAGCCAACGGCGCGCGCGTCGACGTCGTGAACCTCATGACGTTCGACTACTACGACAACGCCACCCACAACATGGCGCAGGACACCAAGACCGCGGCCCAGGGTCTCTACGACCAACTCGCCAAGCTCTACCCCACCAAGACCGCAGCCCAGCTCTGGGGCATGATCGGCATCACCGAGATGCCCGGCGTCGACGACTTCGGTCCGGCCGAGACGTTCACCCTCGCCAACGCCAAGGACGTGTACGACTGGGCGGTCGCCAAGGGGATCAACATGATCTCCTTCTGGGCGCTCCAGCGTGACAACGGAAGCTGCCCGGGCGGCGCCGCCGGAGACACCTGCTCCGGCATCGCGCAGAACACCTGGGACTTCGCCCACATCTTCGCGCCCTTCACCAGCGGCACGACCGCGCCGAGCAACGACTTCTCGCTGACGGCCTCCCCCGCGTCGGGCACGGTCAAGGCCGGCGCCTCCACGACCGCGACGGTCCGGACCGCGGTCACCGCGGGCAGCGCCCAGTCCGTGAAACTGACCGTCAGCGGCGCGCCCGCCGGGGTCACCGCCACCCTCAGCCCCGCGTCGGTGACGGCCGGCGGGACCTCGACGCTCACCGTCGCCACGACCTCGGCCGCCGTCAACGGCACGTACACGCTGGTGGTCGACGGCGCGAGCGCGTCGGCGGCGCACTCGGCGACGTACACGCTGACCGTCACGGGCGGCAGCGGCAACCAGTGCACGGCGGCCCCGTGGGCCTCGGGCTCGGTCTACACGGGCGGCCAGCAGGTCTCGTACAAGGGCCACACCTGGAAGGCCAAGTGGTGGACGACGGGCGAGGAGCCCGGCACCACCGGCGAGTGGGGCGTCTGGCAGGACCTCGGCGCCTGCTGATCCCCGCGCGGCCCCGCGCGGGCCGGACGATCCCCGGGGGCGGCGGGTCCCGGGCCTCCGCTCCCCGCACCGGTCCGGTGGCGGGAGCGGGTCAGGTTCCGATCCGCGCGAGCGGGGTCGGCTCTGTCGGCGACAGGGGGCTGGCACAGATCTTGGGGATGGGTCACGGAGGGTGACGGTGTCGTTCGATTGACGGGCGCACAGGTCCGGGGTCGTCAGCGTTCACCGCATCCCCATGAAAGCCGAGGTGCCGCCGACCGGGCCGAGGAAGTCGCCGGGTCGGGCGGGGCCGGATACGTTCGCACCATGGATCATCCCAGCCACTTCTCCTCCAAAAGTCGGCAGGGCCACGACGAGGCGAGCAGGGTGACGCGTGTGATTGCAGCAGAGCGCGTCGGCGATCGCTGGAGGAGCCTCTCCGGGGTCAGTAGCCGCCGTCCCCGGTCGCTGCCGCCGGTTCCGTGGGTGCAGGATGGAGACAGCGGAGCCGGTGCCGGCACGGGCCGGTGGTTCCGGGCCTCCGGACGAGGCGAGTCGGAAGGGGGTGTGACGCCATGTCCCAGTACATGGACGTCCACCACGGGATGGCGGGGATCACGGCGGACCAGCTGAAGCAGGCCCATCAGGCGGACCTTGCCATCGAGAAGGAAGAGGGCGTGCACTTTGAGAAGGCCTGGGCGGATCCGGAGTCGGGCACGGTCTACTGCCTCTCCGAGGCACCGTCGGCCGACGCGGTCCAGCGCATCCACGAACGCGCCGGCCACCGCGCCGACGAGGTCCACGAGGTCCCGCTGAGCGCGTGAGGTCCTATGGCTGGGCGCCTTCGGGTGGCGGGCAGACTGCACCGTACCTGATGGTACGTCAGAGAGAACTGGGACGGGCATCGAGAGGCAGCACCTCCCACTTCCAGCTACTGAAGTCGAATAGGGCCCGCACGATGGTATTGACGATCACGGTCAGAGCACGCGGTTCCGGGTCGGTGTTGCGGCCGATGGCGGGGCGGATCTGCTGGCGGTGAGTCCAGTGCTCCGTGAACTCCCGGGCGATGTCCAGCCAGGCCGGCGCGGGGTGGATGTCTGCTGCCCACGACACACCCAGGGCGACCGCCGTCAAGGCCGACTGTGGCGAATTCCTGGGCGAGCTGGGTGCCTGCCGCTGCCAGGGCGTCGATGAGCCAAGCGGCCTGCGGCGCCACAACGGTCGCCGGCAGTCTGGTTCACCACAACACCAGTCCGCGAGGCGGCCGACGCGAAGTTCGCGGCACGCTGACGCCCGGCATCGCTGTCACGCGCGGGCCCACAGGTGCCGGGTGCCGAGTCCGGCGACGTCGAGGGCGAGTTCGGCGTACATGGCGTTGGCCCAGGAGAACCAGGGGCGGGTGAAACGCCGGGGGTCGTCCTTGTGGAACGACTCGTGCATCTGGCCCGTCCCCGCGTCGTTGGCGAGGAGGGTGTGCAGGGCCGTGCGTCGCTCCGCATGGTCGGTGCTGGTCAAGCCCTGTACGGCGATCGCGATGGGCCAGATGTGCCCGTCGGGGGTGTGCGGACTGCCGATGCCTTCGGCGGCTGTTCCCCGGTGCCAGGTGGGATTCGCGGACGAGAGGACGAACCCACGTGTGGCGAGGTATATGGGATCCGTTGCCGGGATGTCCGCGACGAGGGGCAGGGAGAGCAGACCGGGCATGTTGGCGTCGTCCATGAGGAGCGTGTTGCCGTGTCCGTCCACCTCGTAGGCGTAGATCTCGCCGTGATCGGGGTGGTGCACGATGCCGTGTCGCAGGACGGCGGTACGCAGTTCCGACGCCAACTGGGCGGCCTCGTCAGCGAGTTGTGTATCTCCGGTGAGGCGGGCCAGTTCGGTTGTTCCGTCGAGGGCGGCGGCGGCACACAGATTCGCGGGGATGTTGTAGCCGTAGGCGCACGCGTCGTCGCTGGGCCGGAACCCGCTCCAGGTCATCCCGGTCCGGGCGACGGGCGTGCCGCGGCCCGCGTTCGGCAGGGTGTCGCTCGGCGGGCAGTTCCGGCGCAGGAAGCGGTACACGGAGCGGTGTTCGTGGTCCTGCTCCGTGCGCCACACCTCGATGGCGGTACGGGCCGTCCGGAGTGCGGCGGCGACGTGGTCGGTGCGTCCGGTCGCCGCCCAGAAGCGGCGGGCGAGCAGGAGGGGGAAGGCGAGGGAGTCGACCTCGTACTTCGCCTCCCACACCCACGGGTCCTCACACAGGTCGTCGGGGTCGTGGGCGCACCCGGACGGTTCGGCGTTGAAGGCGTTGGCGTAGGGGTTGCGGGCGATCTGCTGGAACTGACGGCGCAGCACGGCGAGTACGAGGTCCTGCAAGGCCGCGTTGTTCTCGAGGAGCGCGAGGTAGGGCATCAGTTGTGTCGAGGAGTCGCGCAGCCACATGGCGGGGATGTCGCCGGTGACGACGAAGGCGGTGCCGTCGGGCATCGGCCGGACGGTGCGGGCGAGGGTGTCGTCGAGGCAGCGCATCAGTGTCCGGCCGAGGCGCGGGTCGCCCAGGTCGTCGAGCCGTTGTACCGCCTGCTGGACGATCGGGTGGTCCTTGACGCTGGTGGGGAAGCGCATGGGTGGCCCTTTCGGCGGTCGGGTGGAATGGGTGTGGCGCGGAAATGGCGTACAAGGCACGGCATACGTACCTGGGCATACATACGAACGTGTGGCGCGGCATACGTCCATGCGGCACGGCATACGTGTGACCGTCGCCCCGCCGGACCCGGAGCCGGAGCCTGGCGTGGACCCGGGCCCGGAGGCGTCAGGAGTCCCCGAGCGAGCGCTCAGGCACGTCACCGGCAGCCGCCCCATAGCGAACGACCCGGGTCGGAACGGTGACACGCCGGGAGGCGGGCTGCGCCGCGTCACGTTGTTCGAGACGGTCGATGAGCAGGCGCGCGGCCTGGCGTCCCACCTCGTCGGCATCGTAGGAGACGAGCGTGAGCGGCAGGCCGAGGACGTCGGACAGGACGAAGTCGTCGAAGCCGGCGACGGGCAGGGTGCGGCCCGTCTTGTACAGGGCGCGGATGGCGCCCTGGCTGATGCGGTTGTTGGTGCAGAACAGTGCGGTGGGCGGAGTGGGCAGGTCCAGGAGGTCGAGGGTGGCCCGTTCGGCTGTCGCGGAGTCGACGAGGCCCTGGCGGATGAGGGCGTTGTCCGGGTCGACGCCGACCTCATCGTGCGCGGCCCAGAACCCGCGCAGGCGTTCGGCGCCCGTGTACAGCGCCGGCGGGTTGCCGAGGAAGGCGATGCGGGTGTGTCCCTCCGTCAGGAGGCAGGTGGTCGCTTCACGCGCACCGTGGAAGTCCTCCACCAGAACGCAGTCCGTGTCGATCCCGGCGGGCGGCCTCGCGGCCAGGACGACGGGGACATGGCGCATGGCGGCCGCCAGGTGCTGCTGGCGGCTGCCCGCCGGGACCACGATCAGCCCTTCGACCTGGTGGTCGACGAGCCCGTCGATCAGTTCGGGCTCCCGGTCGGCCTGTTCCCCCGAGTTGCTGAGGAGCATGCGGAAGCCGTACTGCGTCGCGATTTCCTGGACGCCGAGGGCGAGGCGCGAGTAGAAGGGGTTGGCGAGGTTGGTGACGACCAGGCCGATCATTCCGCTGCCGCCGAGGCGCAGGCTCCGCGCGGTCTGGTTGCGGCGGTAGCCGAGCCGGTCGACGGCGGCGAAGACCCGTTCGCGGGTCGCCTGTGAGACGCCGGGGTCGTCCTTGAGCACGCGTGACACGGTCATGGCACTGACCTGTGCGAGCTTGCCGACGTCCTGCATGGTCGGCCCGCTGCCCCGGCGAGCGGTCATGCCCCTGCCCCTTTCGCTGCCTGCCTGGTCCGGCACGCTGGTCGTCATGTCGCGTCCCGCGCCCAGTGAGCGGCCCCGATCAGCGGGGCGGCCTCGGGCTGCCGCGCCGGCGACACCGGGACGTCCGGTCCGCCCGCTGAAGCGAGCCCTGCGGCGAACGCGGGGTGGATCAGCTGCCACGAGCGGGCCATGGAACCGCCGACGACGACCGCGGTGGCCTCGAAGCGGTCGATCCACGGCGCCAGCGCCTGGCCGAGTGCGTCGAAAGCGTAGCGGAAGGTCAGGGCCGCGGCGGCGTCGCCCTTCTCGGCGCGCACGGCCAGCTCGTGGACGTCGGGGGTCCCTCGGCCGTCCGGCGTGGGGGAGAGGCGTTCGTAGTGGGCGCGGATGCCCCGGCGCGACACGGTGTCCTCCAAAGGGCCGCCGTGGACGCGCAGATGGTGCACGTGTCCGCTCGGCGGGACCGCTGGGCCGCTGTGGACGGGACGGCCGAGGGACAGGAACGAGGAGCCCACGCCCGTGCCGAGGGTCAGGCACACGACGCGGTCGTGGCCACCCGCGGCACCCGCCCTGTGCTCGCCGACGGCGAACGCGTCGGCGTCGTTGAGGAAGCGCAGCCGCTGCGCACGTCCGGCCAGCCGCTCGCGCAGGCCGCGGCCGACGTCCACACCGTTCAGGGACTCGAACTTGCCCACACCGGTGAAGCGGCCGATGCCGGTGGTGTAGTCGAAGGGACCGGGCATCGCCACGCCCCAGCAGGGGTCGTGCCCGGTGGGCAGGGCGGACGCCGCCTCGGCGATGGTGTCGAGTACGGCGTCGGCCCCGCCGTGCGCGCCCAGGGGCAGGCGGATCACGGTGGAGGGCGCGGGGCGGTCCGCGCCGACGTCGACGAGTGCGGCCGTGACATGGGTGCCGCCCACGTCGAGGACCGGGACGGGCGCCGGGGGCCGCCCCGCGGGAACCGTCCTCACGCGTCGACCACCAGGGCCTTGACGACCCGCACTTCGGCATCGCCCAGCGCGCGGACTCGGTAAGGCCCGACGGCGGCGGGAATCGTGAGGGTCTCCGCGAAGGCCAGGCAGTGGGTGGCGCCGTCGCCGAACTCGATGACGGCACCGGCCCCCGCGGCCACGTTGAGGATGTGGAAGCGGCCCGCGGTGTCGTCGGGAAGGGCCGCGCCCGGAGTCACGACATGGCGGTGCACCGCGTAGAACATCTCGGGGAGCGCCCCGATGACCTCCTCGCGCCAGCCCTCACCCGCGCGCAAGGTGCGCGGCTCCTGCACAAGGTCTTTGGTGACGTCCTCGCCGCGCCGCGCGGTGTCCAGGTTGGCGAACCCGTGCTCGTACGGCAGGGGCCGGGACGCTCCGGTGGCGTCCTTGCGGAGCCAGTCGTACAGCCGCAGGGAGTACAGGTACGGGGTGGCGCTGACCTCGAGGACGAGGTTGCCTGCGCCGGACGCGTGCGGGGTGCCCGCCGGGATCATGAACAGTTGCCCGGGCGTCGACGGGTGTGACTGGACGTGTTCCTCGACGGGCATCGGGGTGGCGTCGGCGATGGCCTCCTCCACCTGGCGCCGCATGGTGTCGAGGTCCGCGTCCGCGGTGAGGCCGAGCAGCACGCGGGCACCGTCCTCGCAGGCCGTGACGTAGTACGTCTCGTGCTGGGTGTAGGGCCAGCCGAACACCTCGCGCATGTACCGCTCCCGCGGGTGCAGGTGCAGGGAGAGGTTGCCGCCGCCCATGGTGTCCAGGTAGTCGAACCGGATCGGGAAGGAGGTGCCGAACCGGCGGTGCACGTCTTCGCCGAGCATGTCCTCGGGGTGGCCGGCGCACAGCAGCTGGAAGGGGATCTCGACCTGGGGGCCGTCCTTCTCGCCGACGAGGACCCCGGCCTCGGGCGCGATCAGCTCGTAGCCGAGGGCGGTGTTGCCCGCCTGCGGGGTGAAGCCCAGTTCGCCGGCCGCCCACTGGCCGCCCCACGGCGTGGAGTTGAAGTACGGGCGCGTGCGCACGGGCCGGCGGGCCAACCGCGCGAGCGTGCCGCGCAATGCGGTGCCGTCCAGTGAGGCGGGGCGGGCCGCGTCCTGGACGTCGATCCAGCGGTCGACCTGCGCGGCGATCGCGTCCCGGTGCCGGTCGAGGACGGGCCAGTCGGTGTAGAAGAGGCGGACCAGGTCGCCGGGTTCGCCCGGACGCCCCAGGTTGGCACCCACCGGCAGCGCGCGCTTGGCCACCGCCGCTTCGGCGTACCGCTTCGGCAGGTCCGCGTACCAGAGCAGGTCCGGGCCGCACAGAGCGGCGCCCGGCCCGAAGACCACGGTCACCGCGGTGCCCGTCGCCTGCTCGGGTCGCGACTCCGCGTCGAACAGGTCTGCGACCTGCCCGCGCGACAGCGGCGTGAAGAACGGGTCGTCGGCGGGGACGGGCGCGGCCGCTATCCGCTCGTGGGCCGCCGGCGCGTAGCGGTCGCGGACATCGAGCAGCCGCACGTCACGGCCTCCGGAGCGCACGGCTGCCGCGAGCCCCTCGGCCAGCGCGGCCCAGTCGAGCGCGGCCGGTCCGTCGACGGCCAGGACGAGGGGTCCTGACGGCAGAGCGGAGACCGCGGCGGGCCAGCCGGCGACCACCTCTCCGGCGGTCGGCGGATAGGTGGGGAGGGGGTCGTACGTACGGGGCGCGGGCACAGGTGCTCCTTCGTGGACTGCGAAGCGGGGGAGTTAACGATAACAACAGCTGGCCGAAGGTGTCCATGGATGTTCCGCTGGTCATCTGGCCGAGTAAAACGGCAATTACCTGCGGAAACTCTGCGATCAGTCTCTTGAGCTGCATTCTTTTCAGCCCGAAGCCTTGCTACCTAAGGAATGGTGTCGTTAACCTCCACGCAACACACACCGGGCAGCTCCCCTGTTCCGTCGGCGTCGTGAGTGCCCCGTGATGCACATCCGGCCATGCAGGTGGCCCGCTTCCGTGAAGGTGATCCATGTCAGCATCGGGCAGGACCAGCAGTACGGCCGTACCGCTCGCCCGGCGCCGCTTCCTCGCAGGGGCGGCCGCCGGTGCGGCGGCTCTGGCCGCGGGAGGCTGCGCCCGGGGTGCGAGCACGTCCGCACAGCCGGGGACCACGAGCATCTCCAACGACAACGCCACCTGGGACGAGGGCTACCGCTCGGCGGGCCGTGAGCTGGAGAAGATCACCGGCTACGCGCTCAGGCCGCTGTCGAACCCATCGGTCACCTCGTACCAGCAGGTCGTGCAGATGACCCTGCAGACCTCGAAATCCTCGGACCTCGTCAAGTGGGCCTCCGGATACCAGCTCAAGCGGCTGGCGCGGGCCGGAGGGCTCACCGACCTGACGCGCGTCTTCGAGCGGTACGCGGCCAAGGGGTGGGTGCGCCGCACCACGCGCGACGCCGTCTCCTACCGGGGCACGGCATACGGCATCCCGCTGTACGAGTCGTACTACGTGCTCTTCTACAGCAAGCCGGTGTTCACCAAGCTCGGCCTCTCCGCCCCCACCGACTGGGACGGACTGCTGCACTGCGCCGAGGTCCTGAAACGCAACAAGATCACGCCGTTCCTCGCCAGCCAGGTGGGCGGCTGGCCCGCGATCGAGTGGTTCCAGGAGCTGGTCAGCAAGGTCGACCCGGACTTCTACCGCCGCCTGGTGGCCGGTGAGGCCTCCTACACCGACGAACCGGCCCGCCGGGCGATGGACCTCTGGCAGGACTTCATGCGCAAGGGCTGGATGACACCGCCCGACTTCGACCAGGCACGCGGCCCCGGTGCGCTGAAGGAGGGCACGGTCGGCATGTTCCTGCACGGCACCTGGCAGGCGTCCGGCATGTCGGCGGCGGGGATGAAGCCGGGCACCGGATACGGCGCCTTCATCCTCCCGACGGTGCGTTCCTCGACCCCGAAGAGTGTCATCGCCGAGTCGGGTGTCTTCGCGGTGCCCGGCCGCGCCTCGTCGCACGCCGCCGCGGTGGCGAACGTCGGGGCCTGGCTCGACCCGTCCGTACAGCGGGTGTGGAGCGACTTCCTGGAGGACAGCTCCGCCAACCCGACCGTGCGCTCGAGCAATCCGGTGGTGGCCGGGCTCCAGCGGGACATCGCCCGCAACCGCCGCACGGCCCTTGTCCGTTACTGGGAGGCCAGCCCGCCGAGCCTCATTCAGGGCAACACCAACGACCTCGGCGGCTTCATGGCCGGGCAGACCTCTCCCGCCACCACCCTGCGCCGGATGGAAGAACGCGCGCAGAGCGAGTGGGCGGCCTGGAAGCGAGACGAAGCATGAGCACTTCACTGACCGAGCAGCGCCCGCCGAGCCCGCCCGGCGGATCTCCCACACCCAGGCGCACGACCGCACACCCTCCCCGGTCGCACACCTGGGCGGGCGCGCGTGAACGCCTTGCGGCCGGCGGGTTCATGGCCCCGGCCGTCCTCCTGGTCACGCTGTTCCTGCTGGCCCCGTTCGTCTGGACCGTCTACCGCAGTTTCTTCAGCGACACCCGGACCGCCCCGTTCGACTGGTTCGACAATTACACGCTGTTCGCCTCCGATCCGGCGCTGTCCCGTTCCATCCAGAACACCCTGATGTGGGTGGTGGGGACCGTCGCACTCCCGTTCGTGCTCGGGCTCGCCATCGCCTGCATGACCAACGCGAGCCGCCTCTCCCGACTGGCCCGGCTCTGCGTCGTCCTGCCGTACGCGCTTTCGGGCTCCGCCGTGGCCGTGGTGTGGAACTTCATGCTCACGACCGACGGCGCCGTCAACCAGGTCCTGAACGGTGTCGGGCTCGACTCGCTCGCCCAGGGATGGCTGATCACCTGGCCCGGCAACACCCTCGTGATGATCCTCGCCAACGCCTGGCAGGCCACCGGCGTCGCCGTCATCCTCTTTCTCGTCGGACTGCAGTCCATCCCGCCCGAGACGCTGGAGGCCGGTGCGCTGGACGGCGCGGGCGGCTGGCAGCAGTTCCGGCACATCGTCCTGCCACAGCTCCGGCCGGTGTCGATCATCGTGATCGGCATGAGCCTGGTCAACGGCCTCAAGTCGTTCGACCTGATCTGGGTGCTCACCCAGGGCGGCCCCGGACGGGCCACCGAGACGCTCGCCGTGTCCATGTACAACGAGACCTTCCTCGAACTGCGGCCCGGCGCGGGGGCGGCGATCGCGGTCGTCCTCACCGTGATCGTCCTGGCCGCCTCCTGGCTCTACCTGCGCCGCCAGCTCGACGTGAAAGGCGGATGACGATGTCTCTCGGCCGCGTTCTGCGCAACGCCACTCTCGTGACACTCGCCCTGCTGTGGCTCATCCCCACCTGGCTCCTGGTCGTCAACGCCCTTGTCCCCGCAGCGAGTTACTCCGGCAGTCCGCACTGGCTGCCCCAGGGCTTCGGACTGTTCGACAACATGTCGCAGGCCTGGGAGAAGGCCGACCTGGGCCCGGCGTTCGGCAACAGCCTCCTGTACTCCGTCGTCAGCGCCGTGGCCGCCGCCGTGCTCGCCGGATTCGCCGCCTTCGCCACGGTCATCATGCCGGTCAGACACCGGGCTTGGTGGTTCTGGCTGATCTACTGCGGCACCCTGCTGCCCCTCCAGGTCTTCATCCGCCCCCTGTTCCTGTCCTACGCGCACACCTCCCTCTACGACACCCAACTCGGCCTGGTGCTGATCTACACGGCGATCGCGGTCCCGTTCGCGTTCTTCGTCATGCGCAACTACGCGCTCACCCTGCCCCGGGAGGTCGTCGAGGCCGCGCGCATGGACGGCGCGTCCTGGTGGCGGGTGTTCTGGCAGATCCACGTCCCGCTGACCCGGTCCGCCATGATCGCCGTGTTCGTGTTCCAGTTCGTGGCGGTCTGGAACGACCTCATGTTCGGCATCACCATGGTCACGAGCCGCAACATCCGGCCCGTCATGGCCGCCCTCGCCGATCTCCAGGGCAACTACTCCAACGTCGGACCGCCCATCGTCCTCGCCGGCGCCCTCCTGGTCTCGCTCCCCACCGTGGTGCTGTTCTTCTGCGCCCAGCGCTTCTTCGTCAGCAGCCTGAAGATCCATCGCTGAGCGCCCTCGGTCTCCCCGCACGGCTGACCCGTACGTCTTTCAGCACGGCTGAGCCGTACGCCGTTCCGCACTTCCGCTTCCGCCGAGTCGTCCACGCCTTCCTCCACCTCCTCCACCGTCGCGAAGGGCACCCCTCATGCTGCGCTCGCTGCTCACCCGTGCCACCGCCCCCGTCCTCTGCGCGGGGCTGCTCTGGACCGCTGCCCCCGCCCACGCCCAGAGCCCCGACCGGGCCCGCCCCGTCCCTTCCGGCACCTGGGCCGCCCGCGCCACCGACAGCTATCGAGCCCTGCAGACACACCTGTACGAGGGTGACGGCCGGCACGGCCTCTACCTGGAGCACACACCCCGCCAGGACGGTGACCCCGCCCACTCCTTCCTCTGGCCGTTCCGCGAGGCCGCGCAGGCAGCCGTCGACATGCAGCAGTTGCCACGCACCGGCGACGGGTACCGGCAGGACGCGGCCGACCGCTTCGACACCGCCGAGCTGTACCGCACGTCCGGTGAGCGGCCGGGCTACGCGTCGTACCTCCCGGCCCCGCTCGGCACCGGCGGCGACGTGTACTACGACGACAACGCCGTCGTGGCCCTGACCCAGCTCGACCAGTACGAGGCCACCGGCGACACGCGTTTCCTCGACCGGGCCGAGCAGGTCATACCCACCGTCTCCCGCGCCTGGGACGGCGACACCACCAAGAGCTGCGCGGGAGGCATGGACTGGTACGACTCGCCCGCCAACACCATCCGCGCCACCAACGTCACCGCCCTGTCCGCCCAACTCGCCGCCCGGCTCTACACACATACCCGTGATCACACGTATCTCGACAAGGCGCGGCAGTGGTACGGCTGGGTGCACTCCTGCATGCGCAAGGCACCCGGCCTGTACGTCAACGACCGAGGCGACGACGGCTGCGTCGACGAGACCCTGTGGACCTACAACTCGGGCGCCATGATCGCCACCGCCACCGCCCTCTACCGCGGCACCGGAGACACCCGGTATCTGAAGAAGGCCGTGGAGGACGCCCGCGGTTCCCTCGCCCACTGGACCCAGGGCAGTCGGCTGCACGACCAGCCGGCCGTGTTCAACGCCTTCTACTTCAAGGACCTGCTCGACCTGGCTTCCGTACGCCCCGACCCGGCCTACCTGAAGACCATGAGCGCGTACGCGGACAGCACGTACACATCCAACCGCGACGCCGCCACCGGCCTGTTCCGCTTCCAGCCGTCCAACGGCGGCGACTACGACCCGAAGGCGCCGGCCGCGACCCTCAACCAGTCGGCGATGGTCCAGATCTTCGCCACCCTCGCCGAAGCGACGGGCCCTCAAGCGTCTCGCCCCGGAGCATCCGGCCCCCGCGCCGTCTCCTGACGCAGCGACCCGAACCCGCACCGACCCACACCTGCCCCGACGCAAAGGACCCTCACGCACCATGCCCAAGCCGCCGCTGACCAGGCAATCCTGGTGGGACTCCGACATCGCGCGCGACCTTTTGAAGGAGCGCGTCGCCACCACCACCGGCCTCGCCGGCCTCCAGGTGCGGTTCTCGGGGGAGCCTCTGTTGCGCCACGACGGAAGGGGAGGGCTGCTGCAGTCCGTGCGGCTCACCGTGCTCCGACCCGGCAGCACGGACCCGCTGCCCCGCGTCACCCGGGCCCACGTCACCACGAGCGGGGGCACCCCCGTCCCCTGCGAGATCGTGCCGGGGCCGGGCGACGGCATCCGCCTCATGGTCCCGGAGGTGACTGAGCCCACGCCCTTGCTGATCGAACTCCCCGACCTCGAAGAGGGCACACAGATCGCCTTCCAGGTGACCCCGCAGCGCCACTGGACCCTGCACCTCGTCCAGCACTCCCACCTGGACATCGGCTACACCGACCCGCAGGGCCGGGTGATGGCCGAGAGCCGCGCCTACCTCGACTCGCTCCTCGAACTCTGTCGGGACACCGACGACTGGCCCGACCCGGCCCGGTTCCGCTGGGCCGTCGAGGGCTTCCACTCCTTCCAGGACTGGCGGGCGAACCGGCCCAGCCGCCAGGTGGAGGGCTTCCTCGACCGGGTGCGCGAGGGCCGCGTCGAACTCACCGCCATGCCCTTCAACCTCCACACCGAGACCTGCTCCACCGACGAACTCCACGAGCTCCTGCGCCCGGCCACCGAGTTGCGCGACCGGCACGGCATCGCCATCACCACGGCCATGCAGACGGACGTACCCGGCCAGGTGGTCGGCCTGCCCGACGTCCTCGCGGACAACGGCATCCGCTACCTGTCCGTCGCCCACAACTGGGCGGGCCGCGCCGTTCCCCACCTCGTCGGCGGCGAACACCTCCCGCGCCTCTTCCGGTGGCAGACGCCGAGCGGCAACAGCGTCCTGGTCTGGCGCACGGACACCCCGCACGGCCTCGCCTACATGGAGGGCTCCATCCTCGGCTTCGACGAGTCCTACGACCGCGTCGACGACCTGCTGCCCGCCTACCTCAGCGCCCTGGCCCGCTTCCCCTATCCCCACCAGGGCCGTGGTATCCCCGGCTTCTCCGCACTCGACCTGCCCGACACGGCGGACCCGTACCCGTGGGACGTGCTGCACCTGCGCGTGCTCGGCAAGTTCGCGGACAACGGCCCGCCGCGCCGCGTCATCTCCGACACGGTGCGCCGCTGGAACGAACAGTGGGCGTATCCGCGGCTGCGCGCCTCCCGCAACGAGGACTTCTTCGAGGACGCGGAGAAGCGCGTCGGCGACCGCCTGGAGACCTACCGGGGCGACTGGACGGACTGGTGGGTCGACGGAGTGGGCGCCGGTGCAGTTCCGCTCGCCGCCGTGCGGCGCGGTCAGGCGGCCCTCGCCGAGGCACAGACCGTGGCCGGTTACGCCTCCCTCATGGGCATGCACGGAGGCGCTGCGGTGACCGGCGAAGCACCGGGCATCTACCGTTCCGCCTCCCTCTTCAACGAACACACCTGGGGCGCCGGCGACCCCTGGACCCACGGCGACCACGGCCACGGCTCCGGGCAGACGCAGTGGCACTGGAAGTACTCCCAGGCCCTGCGCGCCCACGACGACGCCGAGACGCTCCTGGACGCCGCTTCCGCCCTCCTCGGCGAAGCCTTCGCCGCGGCGGACGACGTGTCGGCCTCCTTCTACGTCGTCAACACGTGCAGTTGGCCACGGACCGAGACCGCCCGCCTCTTCCTGCCGGAGAGCACCGTCGCCCTCGACACTCCGGTCCAGGTCCTCGACGCACGCACCGGCAGCCCGCTGCCCTGCGCCGAGGAGGCGCAGAGCAACGAGCGCCACCGCGCGGCCGGCCGCTTCCTGCACGTGCCCGTCGCGGACGTGCCCGCCTGCGGGGCCGTCCGCCTGGACATCGTCGTCACCGGCGCCGCGTCCCCCGTACAGCACGACGAGCCGACCGAGGCAGGCGTTCTGGAGAACGATCACCTGCGGGTGACCGTCGACCTGCGCGAGGCGTGCATCGCCTCCATCGTCGACAAACGGACCGGCCGCGAGATGGTGCGCCAGGACGCCGTCATCGGCTTCAACGGATACGTGTACGACGAGTACGCCACCGCGGGCGGGTTCAACCACCAGTCCAGCAAAACCGTCGCGGACGACTCGATGCACCTGCTCGCCTCCCGCAGCACCGCCCCGCCCGCCGCGCTCGTGGACCGCACCACGGACGCCACCGGCCAGACCCTCGTCTACGAATGCGCCCCGGCGGGCACACGGCGTCTTCGCGTGCGCGTGCACCTCCCGCACGACGCGGCCCGCGTCGACATCGACAACCGCGTCGACAAGAACGCGACCCTGACCAAGGAGAGCGCCTTCTTCGCGTTCCCCTTCGCCCTCGACCGCCCCGTCGTGCACACGGAGGCGACGGGCGGTGTGCTCGGCACCGACCGCGAGACCGTGCCGGGTTCGGCCACCCACATGCGGGCGATCCGGCGCTGGATCAGCCTGAGTGACGGCACCCACCACGCGGCCCTGGCGACGGCCGACGCGCCGCTCGTCCAGCTCGGCGGCATCGCGATCCCGTACGTCCCCTACCCGCAGTCGCTGCCGCAGGAGGAGCCCGGCACCGTCTTCTCCTGGGTGCACAACAACGTCTGGGACACCAACTTCCCCTCCCAGCAAGGGTTCGACCATGTCTTCCGCTACAGCGTCGGTTTCACCCGAGCCACAGCCGAGGAGAACACCGGCGCCGACGGATTCGCCGCGCGGATCGCCGCGGTCACCAGCCATCCGCTGGTGCCGGTCCGCGCCCGGGGCGGTGCCGGGGCCGCGAGCCCGGCGCGGACCCACTTCCTGGCCCTGGACGACCCCCGGGTGCGCCTGGTCGGGGTCACCGTCCCCGGCGACGGCACACTCCTGGTGCGGTTGCAGTCCCTTACGGACGCCCCTGTCACCTGTCGCCTGCGCACCCCGTTGCCCGTAGCGCGCGCCGCCCGCACCACCTATCTGGGGCTGAACCCGAGCGGCCTCGACCTGCACGAGGACCGGGCTGTCCCGATCGAGGTACCCGCGCTCGGGACAGCGGCCGTACTCCTCACCGTGCGCACCTGAGGGAGGCGAACGCCCTGCCGGGCCTCCGTGTTCAGCAGGGCGTCCGCGACTCCGGTCCCGCACGGCGCGGCCCGTGCCGGTGAGAGGGGCGGTGATCACCCGTCGGCGGTACCCAGTGAGGCGACAAGGATGGCCGGCGGCGTCAGGACTTTCAGGACCGTGTGCCGTCGCTCGTCAGCCTGTTCTGCGGGGGCTCGATGCCAACCCGGTGGTGCGTGGGGGAGCGGACGGGGTCCGGCACTCTCGCGTCAACCACCTCCTACCGATGCCGATGGGTGTGACTCCGTGCCGCGAAACGCCACGCCCCACCTGATGGTCGGAGAGGCGCCGGAAGATCGGCTTCCGGCGCCTGCGGCGATGTGCCCGCTATTGTCGGGCGGGACGCGCCAGAGTCGGGAGTGGAACTGCACACCGGTGAGGGCACCGGCGTCTCACCGAAGGGCAAGCGGATCACAGTCGACGCAGGCGCCCTCAACCGCGAGCTTGTCCTGGGAGAACAACGCCGTCGTCGGCTCGGTCAACGCCCACCCGCGCCACTACCGGCAGGCCGCCGACACCGTGAACGACGCGAGTTCCCATGAACGGTGAGCCCTCGTGAGCGGCGGCGCCGACGTCGGCGCGATGCGGCCCGAGCGGTACGGGCCCGACGTGACACACTGGCGGCACAGGCGGCGGTGAACGGGGGCGATCCGGGTGGGTCTGGAGATTGAGAGTCGGTCGTCGGAGTTGCCGTACATCGAGAGGGTATGGCGCAGCCGCAGTATCGAGGGTGGTCGGATGACCTCGATCGCGGCGTCGCATTGGGAGCTTGTTTTCTGGGAGCACGACGGCCGGATGCAGGCGGCCGTGCTGGGCCCGGAGCCCAGGGCCTGTCCGGCTCCCGTCCCCAGGGACGCCACGTTCTTCGGTATCAGCTTCGCTCTCGGCACCTCGATGCCTCATGTGCCGATCAGCCGGCTTGTGGGCGGCAGCGCGGAGATCCCGGACGTGACGCAGCGCTCCGTGTGGCTGAAGGGTTCCGCCTGGCACGTGCCCG
This sequence comes from Streptomyces sp. NPDC006552, assembly GCF_040611655.1. NCBI lineage: Bacteria > Bacillati > Actinomycetota > Actinomycetes > Kitasatosporales > Streptomycetaceae > Streptomyces > Streptomyces sp. NPDC006552. The sequence continues at coordinate 20,161 of NZ_JBEXOS010000031.1, read as the reverse complement.
ATTACGACAACGCGGAGGCGTTCGTGCGGCGCATGGTGCGTGAGGGCATCGTGGAGTGCGACCCGATCGTGGCCGCGGTGCTCGATGGCGCGGCCCCTGAGGTCTCCGAGCGAACCCTCCAGCGGCGTTTCGTCGCGGCGACGGGCCTCACCCAAGGTGCCATCCGGCAGATCCACCGTGCCCGCGAGGCGGCGGTTCTGATCCAGGACGGGGCGGCGGCGCAGAACGTCGTGCACCAGCTGGGCTACTTCGACCAGCCGCACCTGGCGCGGTCCCTGACCCGGTTCATCGGCCGGACCGCCACTCAGCTGGGTGCACCGGAGGGGGCGGATCCGCTGTCGCTTCTGTACAAGCCCGCATCCCCGTCGCCCGCATAGTCTTCCTGACGTAGCCGACGGGACCGGCCCGTCCTGGCCGGAACGCTCTTCGGCCGGGGCCAGGCAAAGGCTCCCGAACTCACGACGGAGGAATCATGCGCAAAGTCGTCTCAGGTCTGTTCGTCTCGCTCGATGGTGTCGCCCAGTCGCCGAACGAGTGGCAGTTCGCCTTCGATGAGGAGATGGGCGCGGCGCTGGGAAAGACGCTGGAGACAGCCGACACGATTCTGCTGGGCCGGGTGACCTTCACCGAGTGGGCCGGGTACTGGCCGACGGTGACCGACGGCGAGGACGCCGGCTTTGCCAAGTGGATCAATGACTCGCCCAAGTACGTCGTCTCCTCCACGCTGTCCAGCGTGGAGGACTGGGCGAACAGCACGCTCATCAACGGTGACCTGGCGACCGCGATCGAGCAGCTCAAGGCGGGCGAGGGCAAGGACATCACCGTCGCGGGCAGCCCCACACTGGTGCGTTCGCTCCTTGAGCAGGACCTGCTGGACGAACTGGTACTGCTGATCCACCCGGTGGTGGCCGGCGAGGGCCGCAAGAAGCTCTTCGCCGACGACGCCACCATGAAGAAGCTGGAGCTGGTCAGCGCTCAGCCGACCAGCAGCGGAGTGATCATCGCGACTTACCGCCCGACGCGCTGAGCACTGCTCGACGCGGGCCGCGCGTACGACACCCCGATGACAGAGCGAGTCTGGCGCTACAGCACAGCGAGCCTTGGAACTGCGCCTGCCTGCCCCGAGGGGTGCCGCGTTGCTAGGGGCGACGAACAAGACATCCACGGTCTCCGCGTCGTCGCTACCGGCCCGCCATCTTGCAGCGCCACCGCCTCTCGACTCCGGGGGGCCGACAAGAGTGGGACCAGGTGACCACACAGTGCGTGCGGAGCGGACGCGTACTGCCTGGCGTTCCTTGTCGCAGGCTGCCGATACGCAGCCTGCAGACGACCACTGTGGCCAAACGACCGCTGCCGTCAGGGGCGATGCGCCGCATCCGGTAGTGCCTACCCCGCTGATCTCCGCCTTCGGGGCAGGACCGGTCCATTCTGATCGATAGGCTGCTCGTGGGACGAGCGCACGCGCAATGGCTGGTATGACTGGGGCATGCAGGAAGAGACCGCACGCTCCGCGATCGACACGTTCATCTCCGCGTTCAACGCCTCGGACGACAGCTATGTGACTGCTCTGCTCTCCCAGGCGCTGACCTCGGACGTGCTCTTCTGGGGGCCGTTGGGACGCAGCGAAGGAATCGCTGCGGTCGAGCGGTTCGTGCTCGACATCCGGCACCATCCGGCGGGGGCGGGCACGATGGTGCGCTGCTCGGCGGTGGACATGCCTGACGAATGGGCCCGTTACCGGTGGGTCTTCACCACGCCTGATGGTGGCCCTCGCCTGGCGGGAACGGACGTCGTCCATCTGCGACGGAGCCTCATCGACCAGGTCATCGTCTTCGCGGGGGAGATCGAGCAGTCCGTCTCCCAAGAGATCCCGCTGTGATCGGCATCCTTCCGGATTCTGAAGATATGTATCAAACCCGGGTCGATTCACTCGCAGATCGCGTCTCGGGAGGTGAAGGCGGCGAGCCGGATGCATGGTCGTCCGGCGATGCTGGAGCTCCGCACCGGCAAGCGCCAGCGCTTCGCTTCCACGAACGCCCCATTCCTCTCGCTGAACAGGGTCTGGACGACCAAGCGTTCGCGTGCACGGTGGGCGAGAAGCACCCGGCCGGGCACCTGACGGCCGTAGCCGGCCACCACCAGGCCGAACACGAGGTCCACCACGTCGCCCTGGACCTCGCCGACTGGTCCCACACCCACGTCCAGCACCCGACCGACACCGCGACTCACCACGGACTGAACCTGGGCGAGCCCTCCGCCACACCCCTCCCGCGCACCTGCTGTCCACCCTCACGCAGAAGGCGTCCGAGGCGACGGCCAAGAAACTCAGCCGGTTGCGACGTACACGTTTGGGCGTCAGGACCGTCCGGGACCGGAAGCACGGAGGAGCCTGCGCCCGGCTACCTCAGCCCGCAGTATCGAGGGTCCCGCAAGCTGACCGACAAGATCGCGTTGATCACGGGAGGCGATTCGGTATCGGCCGTACAGTCGCCGTCCTGTACGCCGCGAAGGTGCCGATGTGGCCGTCGTCTACCTGCCGCAGGAACAGCCGGACGCGGAGGAGACGCGGCGCGCCGCGCCCGGCATTCGACTACTCCCCGGTAGACAGGCCGGACGCCGCCCGGCTCTCGGCGCCCTTCACCCTCGCGTAGTGCCTGCGGGCCTTGGTCCTGTTGCCGCAGACCGCCATCGAGCACCACTTGGCCTTGTTCGCCTTGCTCTTGTCCAGCAGGAACAGCCGGCACTCGTCGTTCGCGCAGGGCCTGAGCCGGCCGGGCTTCGCCGTCCTCACGTGGTTCCAGGTCAGCACGGCCAGCGCGGCCGCTTCCCGGCCCGCGGGGACGTCGAGCCGCCAGCCGATCCCCGCGTCGTCGACCACGGGCAGGTAGCCGACGCCGACGAGGAACTCCGCCAGCGAGCGCGGGCTCTCCTCACCCCGCACCACCTTCTGCACGGTGTCCCTGGCCGCGCGCAGCGCCCCGAGATCGGCACCCTTCGCGACGACGTCGTGCTCCGCCAGCCAGCCCCGGGCCTCGTCGTCGCCCGCCAGCAGGTCCCGTGCTGTCCCGTTCAGCACGGGAGTCGTGTTCAGCAGGTCAAGCAGCGCTTCTTCCTGAACCGCGCCGATCTCCATGGCCTCCATGCACCCTTCCACTCCGGCGGTGAGACGGCACAGAGACCGGCCCAAAACCCCTGAAACCCGTTATCCAGGTTAGCCGTGACGGGCGCGGGTTCATTCCCGCCCCCGCATGCACGGCGAGGATGTCCGCCACCGCGCGGTTGCAGGGGGTCGGCACGCCGGACTTGGCGCCGCGCTCGACCACGTCACCGCTGAGCCAGTCGACCTCCAGACGGTGTCCGCGGTCGAGGTCGTGGTGCATCGAGGACGTCATGCCCGCGGGCACCTGGTCCACGAAGGCCAGCCGGTCGTCGGCGTAGTCCGCCGGCATCTGTACGCCCTGGGCCCTTGCGACCTGGACGACCTCGTCCATCAGGTCACGCAGGAAGGCACGCGTGCGCGGGTCTGCACGGATGGGGCCGATGGTCGAGCGCACCGCGCTCGTCGTGCCGGAGAGTCCGACGAGGAAGACGGACTTCTCCCAGATCGTCCGCTCGATCCGGTCGCTGACCTCCACCTCGATCCCGCTCTTCGCGCATGCGTCACGGAACTCGAGGACGCGGGGCGAGGGAATGCCGTCGTACTCGCCGAAAACCAGCTTCTGCAGTGTGCCGGAGTTCCGGATGACACCGCTCTGCGCGACGGTGGCCGAGATGTAGCAGACGCCTCCGACGACGTGCTCGGAACCCAGGACGGAGCGCAGCACCTCGTCCTTGACTACACCGTTATGGAAGGACACCCCACGGCGGTGTCCTTCCGCAGCAGCGGCACGACAAGTCTCGCCCCGGCATCGGTGTCCCACAGTTTGACCCCGAACAGCACGAGGTCGACCTGGTCGGGGGCGGCCGGGTCGTCGGTCGCCGTCACCTCTCTCAGATGTACGTCGCCGAGCGGGCTCTCCACCCGCAGCCCGCGCTCGCGCAGCGCGCCGAGCTGACGGCCGCGCGCGATGAACTCCACGTCGTGGCCGGGCGCCGAAGTAGCCACCGGCGCCGCCGGCCCCCATGACCGCTTACGCATACAACCTCCTCTTTCTCGTTCAGGACGTCCCACAGGGAGCCGTTGTCCATATGGACGATTGGTTCGTCCGCTCAGACGAGCGGTTCGCCGCCGTCGACCGCGAGCGAGACACCCGTCATGAACGTAGTGGTCATGGCGAAGACGACGGCGTCCGCGATGTCCTCCGCGGTGCCGATGCGCCGCGCCGGGTTGTGCGCGCTGCGCGCGGTGAACAGCGCCGCCTTCCTCTCCTCGCCGAGCGCGTCGTACGCGCCGGTGTCGATGGTGCCCGGCGACACCGCGTTCACCCGCGTGGGCGCCAGTTCGACGGCGAGCGCCTTCGTGATGACGTCGACCGCGCCGTTCGTCGCGGCCACCGCGAGCATGCCGGGCACCGGCTTGATCGCGGAGGAGCCGGAGAAGAGCGTGAGCGAACCGCCCTCGGCGATACGGCCCTTGAAGTGCTTGGCGAGCAGGATCGGCCCGATCACCTTGGTCTCGAAGGAGAGTTTGAGGGTCTCCTGAGCCAGATCGCCGACCAGGCCGCGGGCGCGGGCCGAGGCCGTGGACACGACGTGGTCGACCGCGCCGAGGCGCTCCGCCAGTGCGGCGATCGACGTCTCGTCGGTGAGGTCGACGCTCTCCGCGGCGACGCCCGGGTCGTCGTAGGCGCCGGCGAGCTTCTCCCGGTCACGGCCTGCGACGACGAGCTGTGCGCCTGCTGCGCGTGCGGCGAGGGTGACGGCCCTTGCGATGCCGCTGCCACGGCCGATGACGAGCACCTTCTTGTCCCGTAGTTCGGCTGTCATGGCTGACTCCTCAGTCTCTGCTGTCTTTTGCTGCCTGTTGCCGTCCGCTGTTGCTGTGCTGGGCGATTCCGTCGCTCGCACGACGGAGTTCCACCACGTCAAGGCAGCGGTTCACTGGTTCACTTCGCGCGCGGTAGGCCCACCGGTTCTCCGCGAACCTGCGCTGTTCCAGTCTAACCTGTAAAACCAGTTTGACAGGTTACAGAAAACGCGCTTGGCTATAACCATCAACGGAACTTACGGAGGTTAGTCATGGCTACCGTTCACCACAGGTTCGCGACCGTGCGGGGCCGGCGGATCTTCTATCGCGAGGCCGGCCCTGCCGGCGCGCCCACCGTGGTCCTGCTGCACGGCTTCCCGACCAGCTCGTTCATGTTCCGCGACCTCATCCCGATGCTCGGCGCCGACTACCACGTCATCGCGCCCGACCATCTGGGCTTCGGCCTGTCGGACGCGCCGGCCGCCGACGAGTTCGACTACACCTTCGACGCGCTGACCGCCCTGACCAAGGGACTGCTGGACCAGCTCGGCGTCACCCGCTACGCGATCTACGTGCAGGACTACGGCGCGCCGATCGGCTGGCGGCTGGCTCTCGACAGCCCGGACTCGATCACCGCGATCATCACCCAGAGCGGCAACGGCTACGACGAGGGCTTCGTCGAGGGCTTCTGGAGGACGGTCTGGGACTACCAGCGCGAGCAGACCCCGCAGACCGAGGCGGCCATCCGCGGTGCGCTCGGCCTCGACCTCATCAAGTGGCAGTACGTGACGGGGGTTCCGGACGAGAGCGTCGTCAGCCCCGACACCTGGTACCACGACCACCACCTGGTCTCCCGCCCCGGCAACGACGAGATCCAGCTCAAGCTGTTCCGCGACTACGCGACCAACTCACCCAAGTACCCGGCCCTGCACGGCTACTTGCGCGAACGGCAGCCGCCGGTCCTCGCGGTGTGGGGCAAGGGCGACCCCATCTTCGGCCCCGCGGGCGCCGAGGCGTTCGGCCGCGACGTGCCGGACGCGGAGATCCACCTGCTCGAAGGCGGCCACTTCCTGCTGGAGAGCGCACTGCCCGAAGTCACCGCGCTGATCACCGACTTCCTCGGCAGGAGAGTCAAGGCCTGACGGTGCGCTCAGGCCCCTGAGCGCCGGAACCGCGCGGGGGTCGTGCCGACGGCACGGCGGAACGAGCGGCTGAATGCCGACTCGGACCGGTAGCCGACCTGTTCCGCGACGCCGGCGACGTTGGCGTCGCCGCTCAGGAGGAGTTCGGCGGCCGCCATCATCCGCACCCGGGTGAGGAAGGCGCCCACGGTCACGCCAGTACTCCGGCCGAAGCGGCGGATGAACGTGGCACGCGACATGGCGGCGAGGCGGCTGAGCCGCTCGATCGGCCAGTCGGCTCCCGGGTCCGCGACGATGCGTTCCACCACTCCGGCGATCCGCGCGTCCCCCGCCGCGGTCCACAGCGTCATAGCGGACGCAGGGCCGCGCGAGGTGCGTAGCACCATCGTCAGCAGTACCGTGCACAGCGCCGACAGGACAGCTGCCGTCCCTTCCCCCTCGCGGTGCGCCTCCCCGCGCATCAGGGCGCTGAGCATCCTGAGCACCTCGTCGCTGTCGGACGACTGCCCGAAGGAGACGTGCACCGGGTCGGGCAGGCTGCCGAGCAGTATCGCGCCGGCGCCGCAGCCGAAGGTGTAGTGCCCGCAGAAGAGGTCGATCACCGCTTCGCGGGTCTGTGCACTGCGGGCGGTGGCGAAGGCGGCGCCGACCGTCTCCGCCGTCCCGCTGATCCGGCTGCCGCCGCGCTCTGTGGTGATCCGGTGCGGCCTGCCGGACGGGATGATCACCGCGTCCCCCGGCCGCAGTTCGAGTACCTGGGAGCCGACCAGGAGCCTGCACTCGCCGTCGAGGAGCACATGGAACGGTGCTTCGCGCTTCCCCATGGCGGCGACGTCCATGCGGGTGGAGGCGCCGAGCAGGCAGCGCTTGTCGAGGCTCGCCTCGACGCGGGCCTGACGGATGAAGTGACTGACAGTGTCGATGTGAGACGTCCGAGCTGGAAACCGAAACAAACAGACCTGGTTCACCCAACCATAGACATGGAGTCTTGAGCCATGGAATCCACCACGACCACTATCAGCGCAGACGTCCTCGTCGTCGGTTTCGGCAAGGGTGGCAAGACCGCCGCGCATGTGCTGACCGACGCGGGCAAGCGCGTCGTCCTCGTCGAGCGATCCGCGAACATGTACGGCGGCACCTGCCCGAACGTGGGCTGCGTGCCGACCAAGATGCTCGTCCACTACTCCAGCGGCAAGCGGCTCGAGGACGACGCGCAGGAGTTCTTCGCCAACTCCGTCGCCGGGGTCAGGGCATTGACGAGCACCTTCAGGGCAGGCAACTTCGACGCCCTGGACGGCAAGGACACCGCCACCGTCATCACCGGCACCGCGAGGTTCGCCGACGAGCACACCGTCACCGTGGGCGAGGGCGCGGACCTGATCACCGTCACCGCGCCGACCATCCTGCTCAACACCGGCTCCGAGCCGTTCGTCGCCGACGTCCCGGGACTCGCGGACAGCAAGCACCGGGTCAGCAGCACCGACCTGATCCAGCAGGACCAGCTCCCCGAAAGCCTCGTGATCGTCGGCGGCGGCTACCTCGGCCTCGAATTCGCCGCGATCTACCAGCACTTCGGCACCGAGGTGACCGTACTGGAAACCGCGGACCGACTGCTGAGGCACGAGGACGCCGACGTGGCCCAGGCGGTGACCGACATCCTCGCCCAGGACGGCATCCGCCTCGTCACCGGCGCACGGACTGTCGAGGTACGGGACAACGGGGCCGCCGCCACGGTCCTTTACGAGAAGGACGAGCAGACCCTGACCGTCGAGGCGGAAGCCGTACTGGCAGCCACGGGCCGCAGGCCTGCCATCGCGGATCTCAACCTGGAGGCGGCCGGCGTGCGCACCACCGCGCACGGCGCGATCGAGGTCGACGAGCGGCTGCGCACCAGCAGGCCGCACATCTTCGCCCTCGGCGACGTCAACGGCGGCCCGCAGTTCACCTACGTGTCCCTCGACGACTCCAGGATCGTCCTCGACCAACTGCTCGGACAGGGCAGGCGCACCACGACCGACCGCGTCGCGGTGCCGCACACCCTGTTCATCACCCCACCGCTGGCCACCACGGGACTCACGGAAAAAGAGGCGCGGGCCCAGGGACGCAACATCAAAGTCTCGCGCGAGAACGTCGCCGACATCGTCGCGATGCCGCGCGCGTACACCGTGGAGGAGACCCGCGGCCTGATGAAGTTCATCGTGGACGCGGAAACGGACCTGATCCTCGGCGCGGCCCTGCTGACCATCGACGCCCAGGAGATCATCAACATGGTCACCATGGCGATGCGCCACGGCATCACGGCCACCGAACTGCGTGACGCGATCTACACCCACCCCAGCTCGACAGAGGCGTTCAACGAGGTCTTCGACAAGGTCATCGGCTGACCCGCCGGACTCACCGACACCGCTCCCAGCCACCTGGGCCATCACCGGCACGACCTGAACCGGCCGCCCCTGCCCCGGTTCGCCAACCCGACCTTGCTCGAGGCGCTCAGCAGCGCTGCAGCTCGCAGACGCGCCGCTGTCAGCCGCTCGAACCCGCGGCAGCTGCGGTTGCGGCCGCGGTCTGGCGCTGCTGCATCGAGAGGACGATCAGGCCCGCGAAGACCTGTACGGGGAGGGGCACATCAGTGAACTCGGCGGTCAGGCCGCTGCCGAGACGACTGGGCCGGAACTCCCCAACCACACTGTCCTGCGACAGCAGTTGCCTCTTGCCGCGGAATGCTGATGGTCGCTTCAGTTCGTACTGTCCTGACGTGTCGGAGATGTACCAGCGCCGACCGGATCGGTGAGCCCGGGCCCGGAGCGCTCCTTCTGCGCCCCCTTCCAGCAGTTCGAAGGAACGTCCCCATCCGGAGGACCGCAACTCAAAGGTCTCGTCGGCCAACTCCACACGTCCACCTGACTTCCAGGCGCGCATGGACCACTGCGCGACCTGCCTGCCGTCCGAGAGAATCTGATAGGTGCGTCCGAAGGCGCGTTCGCGTCGGATCTCGAGCATCAGGAACTCCTTCGTTGCGGAGGGAACCTCTCGCGGTGCGGGCCTTCGTCGCCTTCCCGCAAAGATGCTGAAAATTCTTGTGGCAAAGCAGGGGCCGCGCACCCTGCGGTGGCACGGCCCACCGGCAGCCGTACATCGCCCTTCCCCTCACCGGCCTGCGCCGCGGTTCTGACGGGACTGGTCGTCGACGCGTGCGTAGGCGGGTGCCCGTGGGCGGGGGAGAGGAACGGGGGGCAACTGGCCGAGCTGGGCGCAGGCGGCAGGCGGCAGGCGCAGGGTAGAGCGCGTTACCCGGTCTGAAGTTTCCCCTTGCGCGTGGAGGCCTGGTCGGTCGAGGTGGCGTAGCGGCTTTGTCCCAGGACGGACAGTAGCTGCAGCTTCTCGGCGCTCTCGCTGCGCGGTGCGGCGGTCAGCACCAGCAAGACCTGCGACTGGTCCTCGGTGAAAAGGGCCTGGCAGTCCACCTCGATGGCGCCGACCTCTGGATGGACGAGCGTCTTGTGGTCCTCGAATCGACGGGCGACCTCGTGCAGGGCCCACAGCTCGGTAAACTCCTGGCTGGCCTTGCTCAGCGCCCGCACCAGCTCACCTGCCCGGGACTGGGGGCCTCGGATCCCGTAGGCGGCTCGCAGGTTGGCGACCTGGCTGCGGCTCTGCCGGTCCCGGTCCGCCTCCGGATACATGGTGCGGGCCGCGGGGTCGGTGAACCAGCGGTAGACCCCGCTTCTCGCGAGCCCGGTCAGATGCGATGCGTCACCGAACAGGGCCGCGGCCATGTCGTTCTGGACCAGCGTCTCGCCGAGGTCGCTCAGGATCAGTGCCGGGGTGTCGGTCAGGCGGTCGAGTACGCGCTGCAGTGCGGGGGCCACATGCGGTGTGGCCGCCAGCGAGGTCGGCGCGTTGCGGCCCGCGAGGCGGTACAGGTAGTCGCGTTCGCTGACGGTCAGCCGCAGAGCCCGCGCGAGCGAGGCCAGCATGTGCTCGCTGGGCTGAGGCGCGCGCTGCTGCTCCAGGCGGGTGTAGTAGTCCGTGGACATGACCGCCAGGGAGGCCACCTCCTCACGTCGCAGACCTCGGGCGCGGCGGCGTGCACCCACTGGCAGGCCGACGTCGGCAGGCTGGAGTGCCTCGCGGCGGCGGCGCAGGAAATCGGCGAGGGCTGTTCGGTCCATGCCTCCAGTGTCGGCCGGACGAGGTGACTCAGCCAGGGATCGCCGATCCTCCGATAAGTGGTCTCTGCACTTCAGGCCCGCACCAGTCGATATTGGATGCATGAACATCTCCGGAAACACCGTCTTCATCCCCGGCTCCACCAGCGGCATCGGACTGGCTCTGGCTCTTGCGCTGCGGGCGCGGGGGAACACGGTCATCGTCGGTGGCCGGCGCGCCGAACTGCTGGAGCAGATCGCCGCCGATCACCCCGGCATCGACACCGTCCAGATCGACACGGCTGATATGGCCAGCATCGAAGCCGCCGCCAAGCAGGTGCTCGCCCGCCACCCGGATCTCAATGTCCTCGTGCCGATGGCCGGTGTGATGATCGCTGAGGACTGGCACACCCCTGCATCGTTTCTCCGGACGGCCGAGACAACGATCACCACGAACGTGCTCGGTCCGGTCCGGTTGATCGCCTCGTTCATCGAGCATCTGCAGGCCCAGCCGGACGCGACGATCATGACCGTGTCGTCGGGGCTGGCGTTCGCCCCGCTCAAGGTCACACCGACCTACAACGCCTCCAAGGCCGCGATCCACATGCTCAGCGAGTCCATCCGGCTCCAGCTCGCCGACACCTCGGTGAAGGTGGTGGAACTGGAGCCGCCGGCTGTCCGCACGGCCCTGATGCCCGGGCACGAGGAGAACGAGGCAGCGATGCCGCTCGATGCGTTCATCACTGAGGTGGTCTCCCTGCTCGAGAACCAGCCCGACGCCAAGGAGATCCAGGTCGAGCAGGTGAAGTTCCTGCGCTACGGCGAAGCGCGCGGTGACTACGACCGCGTGGTCGAGGCACTCAACAGCACCGATCCGCACGGAAAGTAGCTGGCGAAGCCCCCGTTGCCGCTGTTGGGAGTAGTCGCCCTGGCGACACCGGCGGCGGAATGTCCAGATCAGCACCAGGACGAGGCCGGCGACGCCCGTGAGCACAGCCGCGGGGGCTTGGCCGACGGTGGCGTTGACGACGCGCCCCCGAAGGGACGCCTGTCGTTTGCACCCTCAGTGTTCCCGGGGCGTTACTCGGACCGGGGCCGCCCCAGAGTCTTCGCCGCGGCCTCGGCGAAGTCGTGGACGAGGGGGGAACGCCGGGACGCCACCCATGCCAGCGCCACCTTGTTGGGGCCGATGTCCTCCAGGGGCAGCGGAATCACATCGGTGCGGGTGTAGAAGGTGGCGGTGGACAAGGGCAGTACGCAGATGCCCGCGCCGGAGGCGACCAGCTCCAGCTTCTCCTCGACCTGGTGGATCACTGGCTTCTCGGGGCGTCGTCCGTCACGCAGCTCCAGGGCGACGTCCCGCCATTCGGGTACGGCGTCCGGGTCCTGGAGCAGATGCTCGGAGGCGAGGTCGCGGACGCTCACGGACACACGGTCCGCCAGGCGGTGTCCCGCGGGCAGCATGACGACCCGGGGCTCCTTGAACAGGGGCCGCACCTGAAGGCCGTGCTGGTCGATGGGCAGCCGTACGACTCCGATGTCGGCCCGGCCGTCCAGCAGCACCTGCACCTGGTCGTCCCAACTGGTGCGCAGCAGTCGGACGTGGACGTCCGGGCGGATGCTGGAGAAGACGGCCATGGCAGGGGTGAGTGTGATGCCGGGCATGAAGCCGACGGTCAGCGTAGGCGTACCCTGCGCGGCAGCCTTCGCCCGCCGCACCAGTGCCTGCGCCGAGGCGAGCAGCGGGGCCGCGTCCTCCAGCAACTGTCTCCCCGCCGCGGTGAGCAGCGTGCCGCGCCGGTCACGCTCGAAGACCTCGACGCCCAGATCATTCTCCAGGCTCCGGATCTGCCGGGACAGCACCGGCTGCGCGATGTGCAGGCGCTCCGCCGCCCGTCCGAAGTGGAGTTCCTCGGCCACCACGACGAAGTACCGCAGCTTTCGCAGGTCAAGATCCACCCGGACTCACCGCTCACTCTCTCCGACTGTTCGCGGAGCAGCCGGAGAGCAAATCTATCGGTCTGGCCGCCCAGCCGCCGACGCTGCCTGCTCCCCGAGCGCGTCACTCGCCGCCGTTCAGGACGGCCAGCGGGTCGGTGTGCGCAGGGACCCACCCCAGCTCGGCCTCGGCGCGCGCCGGGGTGAGCTGCTGGTCCAGGACGAAGGCGTCCGCGATCGGGCCCATCTGATCGCGAGCCTCCTCCAGGGAGAGGGAGACGACTTTGCCGTCGAGGCCGACGGCCCGTGCTACGGCCAGCGAGCACTCCTTGGCGGTCGGATTCACCCCGCCCACACCCACGTACACCGAACCCGGCTTCGCCTTCAGGGCGGCGACGTACAGCTCTGCCATGTCGTCGATGTGCACCAGCGCCCAGTGGTTCGCACCGTCACCGATGCAGGGGATTGCTTTCGCTTTCCTGCCCGGAGTGGCGTAGAAGATGTCGATCAGGCGGTTCTCACCGCCGTACAGCAGGCCGGGCTGCACCACGACGGGCCGGCCGTCGTGCTGCGCACGCCGCAGGACGGCCTCCTCCACGGGCTTGCGCCAGGCGACCAACGGCGGCGGGTTCCAGGGCGCGGTCTCGTCCACGACCCCGTTGGTGTCGCCGTAGACCCAGGTGCCGCCGGTGTGCACATAGGTGCCGGTACCGATGCCGTCCTGCATGGCGGTGGCGGCCGCGAGGTCCTCGTCGCCGGTCTCGGCCTGCGCCAGGTGGACGACCGCCTCCGCGCGGGCCGCGGCCGCGTTCAGCACACCGAGATCACCGAGCCCGCCACGGACGGGAGCCGCCCCGAGGGAGCGGACGGTTTCGGCGGCGCGATCGTTGCGGGCCAGCGCCTCCACGGTGTGGCCGTGCCGGACCAGCGCGCTGATCGTGGCCTTGCCGATGTATCCGGACCCACCGGTGAGAAAGATCTTCATGGTCACGGCTCCTGTCTTCGTGGGCTGTCGACGTCGCTGACCAGCCTGCGTCTCGCAACGGCCTCTCGTCCAAGACCTCTTTCGACGTCCCTGATACCCGAAGGGCATCAAGCCGCCCGGGCGCCGGATGCCGAGCCGAGGAGCTCCTGTCGGCAAGGCGGCCCGCCTGAAGATCCGCACCGGCCTGCACGCCCCGCGAACTGACGGCACGGCGGGCCGGTCAGGGGTGCGGGCGCGTGCGGGCCGACTGTGCTCGGCGCAGCCGCGATGGTGCCGGACAGCCCCAGCGCACGGCGGGGCCGGTGCCGTGACGGGGACGTACTGAATTGTCGCTGGACAATCGTGCGGCCACGTCCGCGTGCCTGGCCTGGTAGTACGTGGATCTGAGGCGAGGGACCGCAGTCGCGGCGGGCAACGAGCTGGCCTATGCCCAGTTCGTCGATGTTGTCGCCGTCCAGCGTTTCCAACGTGCCCTGCGGCCGCGCTGGGGAACCTCTTTCGGTACCTGGTAGGTCGCGGGGGTGGCGCCCATGTCCTGGACGGCGTGTGGGTGACCTCGGAGCTTGTTGATCGTTTCCCTGGTCGTGGACCGACCGCCGGTCGGACACCGGGCCTGCCTCCATCGCGCGGAGTACCCCTGCGGAGGGCTCCGGTCCGAGCGTGCGGTGGCCCTGACCCAGAGGCGAGGGAGTTTCACATGTGTGGGCTGGTCGGCTATGCCGGTCTGGCGGGCCATGTGCCCCGGGGCACGGCGGGCAGTTCGCTCAAGGAGATGACCGAAACCCTTGCCTGCCGGGGACCGGACGCTTCGGCCGTGTGGGTCGAAGGGGCGGCGGGGCTGGGGCATACCCGGCTGGCCGTTGTGGATCTGGTCGGCGGCCGGCAGCCGATGACCTTGGTCCGTGGCGGGCGCACGGTGCTGACGGTGGCGTTCACCGGTGAGGTCTACAACCATGGCCGGCTGCGGTCGGAGCTGTCTGCTCTCGGCTACCGGTTCACCACCCGGGGCGACAGTGAAGTCGTGCTGTACGCGGTCGCTGCCTGGGGACAGGAGGCCCCCGCCCACCTGGAGGGCATGTTCGCCTATGCCGCGTGGGAGCCGGATGCCAGGCGGCTGACGCTGGCCCGGGACCGGTTCGGGATCAAGCCCCTGTGCTACGCCCGCACCGGGGACGCGGTGGTGTTCGGTTCCGAGCCCAAGGCGGTGCTGGCCCACCCGGCGGTGACCGCACGCCTGGACCTGGAAGGGCTGCGAGAGCTGCTGCTGTCCGCCCATCCCATGATCAAGACCCCCGGGCGCAGTGCCTTCAAGGGCCTGAGTGAAGTCGCCCCGGGCACGGTCGTCAGCATGACACCCGACGGTGTGCGCACCCGCCGGTACTGGTCGCTGACCCCGGCCGAGCACCAGGATGACCTGCCGGCGACGGTGGCCCGGGTACGGGGGCTGCTGGAGGAGGCGGTCACCGGGCAGCTGGCGGCCGATGTGCCGGTGAGCGTCCTGCTGTCCGGGGGCCTGGACTCCAGTGTGATCGCCGCTCTCGCCCGTCCCGCGGCGGGCAGCCTGCACACCCTGTCGGTCGACCTCGGTGACCGGGCATCCGGGCAGGACGCCATGCAGCGTGACCCGGACGCCCCCTACGCCGAGGTGATGGCCCGCCACCTGGGCAGCTCCCACCGCCGGGTACGGGCGGACGCCGGCGACCTCGCCGACCCGCACCTGCGCGCCCGGGTCGGCCGACTGCGCGACGCACTGACGCTCGGAGACTTCGACACCTCGCTGCTCCAGCTCTACCGCGCGGTACGCGAGGACTTCACGGTGACCCTGGCCGGAGACGGAGCCGACGAACTCTTCGGCGGATACCGCTGGTTCACCTCGCAGGCCGCCGCCGCAGAATCCTTTCCGTGGGACGGTGTGCTGGGACGCGCGGATCTGACCCGGCTCCTGGACCCGGCCCTGGCCGCCGCGCTGGATCTGTCCGCGCACCGTGCCGAACTCCACCGCGCCGCCCGTGCCGAAGTCGACCACCTGCCCGGCACCACCCCCGCCGAGGCCGCACTGCGCCAGGACAGCTACCTCAACCTGACCCGCTTCCTGCCCTGCCTCCTGGACCGTGCCGACCGCCTCGGCATGGGCGTCGGCCTGGAGGTACGGGTGCCGTTCCTCGACCACCGACTGGTCGAGTACGTCTTCAACACCCCCTGGCACCTGAAGACCTTCGACGGCCGCGAGAAGAGCCTCCTGCGCGCCGCGGCCGCCGGGCTCCTGCCCGACGCCGTTCTCAACCGCCGCAAGAGCCCCTACCCCATGGTCCGCGAACCCGCCTACCGCGCGGCCCTCACCCTCCAGGTCGACCGGCTCCTGGCAGAGGGCGGCCCCGCCACCGACCTGCTCGATGCAGCCGCCGTGCGCCGCCTGCTGCTGCAGAGCACCGGCCCGGACCGCTTCCCCAGGGAGGGGCTGGAGTTCGTTCTGGACCTGGACCAGTGGCTGCGCACCCACCGCCCCGCCCTCCATCTCTGACCGCCCCCGACGCGACCCACCGGCTCGGCGGCTCTCGCCTTGTTGCCCCTCCCTCGTCGCCCAGACCGCACAGGACACCCTCATGCAGCATGCCGTGATCACCTCAGCCGTCCGCACCCCCATCGGGCGTGCCCACAAAGGAACGCTGGCCGGTATCCGTCCCGACGACCTGCTCGCCCGCACCGTCGCCGAGGCACTGGCCCGCACCCCCGGCCTGACACCGCAGGGCGTCCAGGACCTGGTGGTCGGCTGCGCTCTGCCCGGTGGGGAGCAAGGGTTCAACATCGCCCGGATCGCCGCCGTCCTGCTCGGCTGGGATCACGTCCCCGGCGTGACGGTCAACCGGTTCTGCACCTCCTCGCTGCAGGCCATCCGCACGGCTGTACAGGCGGTGCGCTGCGGGGACGCCGACGTGGTCATCGCCGCCGGAGTCGAATCGCAGTCCCGGCTCGCCTACGGCAGCTCCGACACCTGGCCCGACACCGAGAACCCCGCCTTCCACACCGCCGGGCAGCGCACCCACCAGCGTTCCCAGGCCGACCCCGGCCCCTGGCACGACCCGCGCGAGGACGGCGCCCACCCTGACCCCTACATCCCGGTGGGTCTGGCTGCCGAGAACACCGCCGACCTGTACAACATCAGCCGCAGCGACATGGACGCCTACGCCGCCCGCTCCCACCACCTCACCCAGCAAGCACTGGCCCAAGGCTTCCACTTCGGCGACATCGTCCCGGTCAAAACCCCCGACGGCACCACCGCCACCACAGACGACTGCCCCCGCACCGGAGTCACCCCGCAGACCCTCGCCGCCCTGCCGCCGCGCTTCCGCACAGGCGGCCGGGTCACCGCCGGCAACAGCGCCCCGCTGTCCGACGGCGCCGCAGCGGTCGTCGTCATGTCCGAGAGCTACGCCCGCGCCCACGGCCACGCCCCGCTCGCCCGCATCCTGGCCACCGCCGTCAGCGCGGGCACCCCCGAGACAGAGGGCCCCGTCCCTGTCACCGCGACCCGCACCGTCCTTGCCAGGGCCGGTCTGGCCCTGGCGGATGTGGACACTGTCGCCGGCAACGAACCCTTCGCCGCCCAGGTGCTGGCCTACTGCACCGAACTCGGCCTGGATCCCCAGTGCATGAACCCGCACGGCGGCTCCATCGCCCTGGGCGAGCCCTACGGTGCGGCTGGAGCCCGGCTTACCACCACGGCCCTCACCACGCTCCGCCACGACGATCTCAACACCGCCCTGGTCAGCGTCGTCGCTGCGGGAGGCCAGGGCATGGCCCTCCTCATGGAACGAACCTCATGAGAGGGGCCGGGCAACTTTCTGTTCGCTGAAAGCCTCGCGATCCACGCAAGCGGTGCCTTATTGCCGGACCTTTTCAAGAACGGTCTCTCGGGAGACCTCCGCGGCTTCGGTCGCCGTCAGCTTGATGCTGACGCCGTCAAGGCGCTGCCGGAACGCGTCCTCTGCCGACGCATAGATCATCTTACTTTTCACCGCTGCACTCTCAGGAGACCAGCGGTAGAAGACGATCCGGCTGCGCTGCTGCCCACCGACCGTGTACGGGAAGTCGTAGACCGCGAAACGACACTCCTTCTCGGGCAGATCCCTCACAAACGCCTCGTAGTCGTCATCAGCCGAGGTCTTGTGGACCACGACTTCCTTACGGCCCTCGTCGACGGTAAAGATCACGTACCTGTACGTGCGAGCCATCCTGAGCTTGTTGTACGCCTCGACGCAGGCGTTGGAAACGGCGAAGTCAGAGGAACCCATGTCCTCTCCTCCCAGATACGGGGGCCGCGGCGCCAGTCTCGCGACGTGCGCCGGTTCCCTCAGGTCGAGATCCGGTGTGCTGCCCACGATCATGGGATGCGCGGGTACGGAGAAAAGTGGCTGGTACAACGCTTCTTGGCGCAAAAAGACTTCGAACCTAATTTCGGGGATTGGCTCTTACTGGCCGGCAGCTCAAACAAGCGGGGCGCTGAGGCGCTGCAACCGCACTGCTCCCACCCCGCCCCGGGAGTCAGCGATCACTCCGCAGATGACGCGATAAGGGTGGACCGCAGTGCGATCGCAATTGAAGCGGGGACCGGCGAGGTATGACTCGCCAGTCCCCGCTTCGTGTCGGTCCTTGACAGTCTGGGCCGCTACAGCTGGGGTTCCTCCGCCTGCACGCTATGCCTCCCCGCCCGCCCAGGAGACGGACGTGATGACGTCGTTGAAGGGCCCATAGTGCGTGTCACGTGCAGATTGGTGAATGTTGACGCTCCGGAGGTTCGGGAGTTTCTTCCCCCCATACATCCATACCCAGTCACCACTACCCATCCCGCTTCGGTTCTCATGGGCATCGGCCCGCCAGTTCTCGGGCGTATGCATGTACATGGAGCTGGTCTCGTCGTTGCCTCCGTACTCGCTGAGCGAGTGAACACTCCCGGTGACGACCCAGATACGGCCGTTGCCCGATCCGTTGTAGTCGACGTCCTCGTAGAGACACAGAGAATTGCGTGGACAGGCTTCAAGTCCGTGCCCGCGGATGACGCGCACCGGGCCTTCTGCTGCAACCGCTGGCGAGACGGAGCCCAGCAACAGGGCGGAAAGCGTCATGGCGATGAAGATGCTGATCTTGTTCGACACGCCCTGACAACGAGCCACCGATCCGGCGGTGACGCTGCTGGAACGCACTATCTCTATGCGGTTTGGTCTGTGCGGGTGAAGCCTCTGGAGGGCATATCCGGCAGCTCGCTCGGCATCGCAGCGAGTAGAGCACTCGACCTTTACGAGGACCTCACTTGGCGACCAGAACGGTGCCCGACGCGGCCCGCAAACGCTAGGGCCCGAGAGGCGGTCACAGATAGACCCACCGATTGTTCTCGACCACCGTTAATTGACATTCTGGCAGCCGAACCTGTCTCACGAGACACCGTGCAGTCTGGAGAACGACGGTCACCGCGGCGTGATCCGGCGCCGCGAGTCCGTCCGTATCCAGACCCGCTCAGGCCGGGACGCCACTGCCCAATGGCTCGACATCGCCACCGCCGCGATGGAGCTCCCGCACGACACCGTGCTCGACGGCGAACTGGTCATCTGGCGCGACGGGAAACGGACTTCGGCGCGGTCAGCTCGCGCGCGGCCGCGATGCTCATGGTCATCCGTGAACACGTGCGGCCATTGCCTGCTGAGCCTGTGCCTGACGGCATCCCCAGCGACACCACCCCAGACCTACAGGTGATGGTCGATGACTTGAGGAAGGCCAGGGAGGAGTCGGGATTTCATGGCTGACACCGGGCAGCGGCGCGACGGCGCCCCCGAGCTGACCGATGGAGGACCGGAAAGAGCAGAGTGGCAAGAAGCAGAGCCCAGCTCGCTACAACATGCGACGTGAAAGGCCGGCACCCCTCAGCCCGCCGAAGCGGGTGGCGGGCCGCACTGGAACAAGAGCACCAAGTGCGAGGCGACCGACCCGGACCGCCGGCGCATCCCGCTCGCATCGGCAACGGCGAACTGGGACGGAACCACTTCTCCGGCAAGCACAACATCAAGAAGTGCGCGATCGTCAATATCCCGATCCAGGGCAACGTCGACAGCGTGCACGGCGCCAAAGTGTCCCAACTGAGTAAACGAGTGACTTCGTGAATGACGACGACCAGGAGATCGAAGACCTGCAACGAGAGGTGACCAGCCGCCTGCTGGACTTCGTCCACGCGCCACTGCTGGAAGACCAGCACGTACGCGGAGTCCTGCCCTCACCCTCACGCGCACCAGCAGTGCGGGCCGTCCTCGGCGACAAAGGCGACTGCGCACCCCACCGGCTGACGGCGTACGAGATCCCCCTCAGGACGGGCACAGAGCTACGGACCACCCATGACGTCATCGCCCTACTGCGCGCCGTGCACACCGGAACCCATATCTACCCGGCCGGCCGGGTCACCTCCGTCATGGGAATGGACCTGTACCTGGTCGACCCGGCACAGGTGGAGGCGGCCCCCTTCACCACAGACGACTGGTCCGCCACCCTGCTGCGCTGCTTGGCCCGCCCTTCCACGGCGCACACCCGGTCACAGCTCCGCGGATTCCTCTTCCGCGAAAACGGCCTGCTACGTCTGTACATGGACAGCGACAAAGTCACCGGAGTGATTGCCGCAGACGTACGGCCGGGCGGAACCTTGACCGCCCTTCTCGCGGCACTGCCATCGCTGCTCGGTGAGGAGTGGCGAACCTCCGATGCCGTGGACGACTCGCACTGCCGATATTTGGTGGACCTCACCGACTGGTGAGGGTTGGTTCCAGGCGGGCCCCCAGAGCGACATCTCCCTCACCAACGCATACCGAGCTGGTTGAGGTCGTCGCGTCGGCGCACGGTGAGTTCGTCGGCGCGGCGGCGGGTGTTGGCGAGGAACATGCCCAATGCGACGGGCACTCCCTCCCCGTCGCGCTCGGCCAGCATCCGCTCCACGGCGAGCACGACGCCCAGCTCGTTCGAGAAGGCGGAGAGCCAGTCGTGGCGGTTGGCGAGCATCACGATC